>CACYEO010000148.1 GCA_902773475.1 uncultured bacterium
AGGAACCTGAAACGCGCCGACGGTCTCTACTTCAGCGACATCCTCGGCTGCGGCATGGACGACCTCAAGCGCTGGCCGCGCGGGATGCCGAAAGACGATCTCAAGAAGGGCGGCATCGAATTCACGAAAGACAATCTCTATCCGTGGTCGGAGAAATTCTGGGACCGCTGGATGTCGAAAATCGTCCCGCAGCACACCTGGAACCGCCAGGCGGCGTGGATAGACATGTCGGCGCAGATGGCGTTCGACTGCCTGAACCTCGCGGACATCGCGTCCGCGACGGGCAAAGAAGCCGAAGCCGCGAAATGGATGAAAGAATACGCCCGCATAAAAGACCTCGTGAACGAAAAATGCTGGGACGAGAAGACCGGCTTCTACTACGACTACTGCGACACGGGCCTGATAATGCGCAAACACGCCGGAGCCTTCTGGGTCCTTCTCGCGAAGATACCGACGCCGGAGCGCGCGAAGCGCATGGCCGCGGTTATGACCGATCCGCGCTTTTTCGGGCGCACGATCCCCGTCCCGGCGCTTTCCGCCGACGATCCGGACTACAAGCCGCTCAAAGGCTACTGGCAGGGGCCGGTGTGGCCGCCCACGGCGTACGTCGCGATCTGCGGCCTCAGGGCGTGCGGGCAGACCGCCGCCGCCCGCAGGATCGCGCACGGCTGGTACAACGGCAACGCCGAATACTTCGTCCGCTTCAAGACGGTGTTCGAAAACATCATGCCGGACTATGAATACATAGGCCGGAGACGCCGCCATTCCGGCAGGGACTTCTGCGGCTGGGGCGCGCTTGCGCCGGTGGCCATACCCGCGGAATGGGAGATTTCGCGCTGACGCGCCCGGAGGATTGTCAAATGTCGGCTTCCACGACACTCGAGAAAATCTGCGCCGATCCGGCGCGCTATTCGTTCGACGTCGATTCGCTCGGGCCGTGCACGATAGATTCGCCCGTAAGCCACCACGAATTCGTGGACGACGGCGAGCGCGTGCTCCTGACCGAAAACGTGGCCGTTCTCGACATGCTCCGCCGCAGGCTCGGCAGGGAACCGCAGTTCCGCCGCGCCGGGCCGCGCCAGAAGATTTTCCACGACCCCAGCTGGACGCGCGTCGGCATCCTCACGGCCGGCGGCCTGTGCCCCGGCCTCAACAACGTGATCAAGGGGCTCGTCGAAATTCTCACGTTCGACTACGGGATAAAGACGATTTTCGGAATCCGCTACGGCTACGCCGGCCTGTCGCCGCGCTTCGGCTACCGCCCCATGATGCTCGACCACGAAGTCGTGGACACGATCCACGAACTCGGCGGCACGGTGCTGGGCTCTTCGCGCGGACAGCAGCCCACGCGGGAAATCGTGGACACGCTCGTGCGCATGAACATCAACGTCCTTTTCTGCATCGGCGGCGACGGCTCTCTGCGCTGCGCCGGCGAAGTGGCGGAGGAATGCATGGCGCGCAAGCTTTCCATTTCCGTTGTCGGCGTGCCGAAGACCATCGACAACGACCTGCAGTTCGTAGGGCGCTCGTTCGGCTTCGAAACCGCCGTGGCGGAAGCGACGAACGTGATCCGCAACGCGCACACGGAAGCGAAGGGCACGTTCAACGGCATCGGGCTGGTCAAGCTCATGGGGCGCGATTCCGGTTTCATCGCCGCATATTCCGCGATCGCCAACCCCGTGGTGAATTTCTGCCTGATCCCGGAAGTCGATTTCGAGATGGAAGGCCCGCGCGGGCTGCTCGCGGCGCTCGAACGGCGCTTCGCGAGCGGAAAGTCGCACACCGTGGTCGTCGCGGCCGAAGGCGCCGGCCAGCGGCTGATCGGCGGCGAGCCGGAACGGCGCGACGCAAGCGGCAACATCCTCAAGAAAGACATCGGCGAATACCTGCGCCGCGGAATCGAAAAGCACTTCAAGGAAAAAGGCGTCGCCTGCAGCGTGAAATACTTCGATCCGTCGTACATGATCCGCAGCGTGCCCGCGCGCGGAACGGACGCCATACGCTGCTACATGCTCGCGCGAAACGCCGTCCACGCGGCGATGGGCGGCTACACGAACTGCGTCATCGGCAGCGAAGGCGAATCCTACACGCTCGTGCCGATCCGCCTTGCGACCATAGAACGGCAGAAAGTCCGCCTCGACAGCGATCTCTGGCGCAGCGTGATGGACGCCACCGGCCAGGAGTTCTACTTCGACCCGGATCCCGACGGTCCTTCCGAAACGCCCGCGCCCTGACCATGAACGCAAAATCCGCGACAGTCGGGATCGTCGGGCGCACGAACGCCGGAAAGTCCACGCTCGTAAACCGCCTTGTGGGCGAGAAGGTCTCCATCGTCTCGCCGGTGGAGCAGACCACGCGAAACACCGTGCGCGGCATTGTCGCAGACCCGCGCGGACAGCTTGTCCTGATAGACACGCCCGGACTCCACAAGGCCGTCGGCCCGCTCGGGCGCATCCTGAACGGCATGGCGCGCCGCAGCGCCGCGGGGTCGGACATCCTGTGCGTAGTGTTCGACGCGTCTTCCGCGCCGCAGCTCGAAGACCGCGGCTGGATGGAGCGCGTTTGCCGCGAGCGTCCCGGAAATCCGGTCTTCGTCTTGAACAAGAACGACCGCAGGCCGTTCTACGAGACGATGTTCCGCGACCTCTGGAAGGAAGTAGTCTCGGCGCCGCCGCCGCGCCTGCGCGGCGAAGCCGCAGACGCGCCGCCGGAGCCGCTTTGGATATGCGCGTCGGCGGCGTCGGACGCCGGCGCGAAGCCCGTGCTCGACGCGCTCTTCTCCCTCGCGCCCGAAGGAGAGCCGCTCTTCCCCGAAGACATCGCCACCGACTATCCGCGCAAACTTGCGATAGCGGACGCGATCCGCGAAAAGTTTCTCTCGCGTCTGCACCAGGAACTGCCGCACGAACTGGGCATAGTCGTCCGCGACATAGACGAAAGGGACGGCTCGTGGGACGTCGCGGCGGACATTCTCGTGAACCGCGCCTCGCAGAAGCCGATCGTGATCGGTCCCGGCGGGTCTCTCCTGAAACACGTGCGCAAATGCGCCGAGCCTGAGCTTTCGGACATTTTCGGCGTCAAGATCCGGCTTTCGCTCTGGGTCAAGGTCGAGCCGCGTTGGATGGAAAACGGCAGGCTCCTTGCGGAAATGGGATACGCGGGGGCGCTGCGGTGAAGATTCCGTGCATTGCGATTGCGGCGGTTCTCGCCGCGTCCGCGGCGCGCGTCTTCGCAGGCGCGCCCCTCGACGACGCGCGCGCGGCCCTGCGCGACGGGATGTGGCGGTTCGCCGCCGACCGCGCCCGGGAAGCTCTGCGCGAAGGGATATCGCCGGACGAGGCGCGCTACGTCCTGATCGAGGCTCTGTCCTGCGCCAACGCGCCGGACGAGGCGCTTGAAGTTTTCGCCGGCGCGCCCGAAACTTTCAATGCGGCCCTGCGTTCTCGTCTCGCCCGCGCCGCCCTCCTGGAAAAGACGGGGCGTCCCGCGGAAGCGCTTGAAACGCTTTCCGCGTCGGCCGCGCGCGACGACGGCGAGCCGGCCGTCCTGCGCGCGCGCGCGCACCGCCTTGGCGCGAGGCTCGCGGCGCAGCTCGGCAGGACCGGTGAAGCGGCGAGACTGTACGAGGAGGCTATCGCGGTGTCGCCGGAATCTGAAGGCGACGAATACTGCGCCGCGCGTCTCGAATGCGCGCGTTTTCTCGCCGGGAAGGCCGGGAAGACGGCCCGCGCCCTTGAAATCCTTTCCGACGAACTGGCGAAAGGCGTCCCTCCCACGCCTGTCGGCGACAGGACGCGCCTTCTTCATGCGGAGCTATCCTTGAAATCCGGCAGCGCCAAGGCCGCGCGCGACGGCTTCGAAGCGCTTGTGGCCAAAGGCGCGAAGACGGACGAAACGGTATTCGTCGCGGCGTGCGGCAGCCTTGCCGGGATGTGCCGCGCCGCCGGAGACGGCGAACGCGAAATCGAACTTCTCCGCGCGGCGCGCGAGCGCGCGTCCGTGCGCGGCAACGTTCTTTCCGCGGGCCTCGCGCTCGGTCTCGCCCTCGCGCGCGGCTCCTCCCCCGCCGCCCGCCGGGAAGGCGTGGAAATCGTAAACTCCTGCGCGCGCGAATTTCCCGGCGCGCCGGAGTGCCGCGCGGCCATAATGGAAACCGCCGGCCTGCTGTCCGCCGCCGGAGACTGGGAGGCCGCGGCGGCCGAATACAGGCTTCACATGGAAGCATACTCCGAAGGCGGATTCGACACCGTCGCCGCCGCCGGTCTTGCGTGGGCGCTCCACGGAGCCGGACGCGACGACGAGGCGCTCGGGCTCTTCGCGCGCGCGTTCGCCGCTGTCACGAATCCAGCGCACCGCGCGCTCTTTGCATTCAAGCAGGGCGACATCCTCGTTTCGTCCGGCCGTTTCGCGGACGCCGCCGCAAAATACGGCGAGGCGATCGGAATCGACCCGTGCGGCTCGCTTTCGCAGGAGGCCGCGTTCCGCCGCGCGGACGCGCTCGAACGCGCGGGACGGACGGACGAAGCTCTCGCGGAGTGGAAGAAGATGGATTCCGCCGGAGGCAGATACGCCGACGAGGCCGCGCTGCGCGCGGGCGCGGCCGAGGCCGCCGCGCAGCGTCCCGACGCCGCGGCTGAAATGTATGCGCGCGTGCTCGCGCGCCGTCCCGCAGCCGACCCTGTCGCCGCAGTCGCGCATATCGCCCGCGGCAAGGCCCTGTACCGCGCGTTCCGCTTCGAGAACGCTCTTGCGGATTTCGAGGAGGCCCAGTCCGACCCTTCGCACCGCGAGGAAGCCCGCTACCTGTCCGCGATGTGCATGTTGAATCTCGGCCGCGACGCGCGCGCTCTCGCCGTGGCGGAGGACGCCCTGTCGCATTGCGCGCAGGACTCCGCATGGCGCGCGAAATTCATCCTGTGGATCGGCAAATTCCGCTGCAACACGCGCGAATACGCCGCCGCGCGCGAGAAGTTCCTTGAATACGCATCGGTTGCGCCGTCGTCGGCGGAGGCCCCCGGCGCGCTTCTCTGGGCCGCGCGCTGCTCCGCTGCGCTCGACGACTATCCCGAAAGCGTCGAGCAGGCCGGGCGCGTCGTCGCCTACTATCCGGATTCGCCCGCCGCCCCGGAGGCCCGCATCGTCCAGGCCGGTTCGCTCATGCAGCTAAACCGTTTCGACGAGGCCGTGCTTGTCCTGCGCGGCGTGGAATCGCCCCCCGCCCCGCAGGATGCCGCCGTGCGCGCTTCGCTTCTGCGCGCGGACTGTTTTTTCGCCATGGGCGGCGGCAGCGAAACGCGCTACGCCGAAGCGCTCGAGGAATACCGCGCGCTTGCGAAAAGCGCGCATCTCGCGCCGCAGGAGCGCATTGCGGTGGCGTTCAAGACCGCCCGCACGCTCGAACGCCTCGGACGCGCGGACGAAGCCGCCGACGAGTATTATTCCGGCGTGATGCTGCCGTTCCGCGAATTGTGCGAAAAGGAATCGTGGCCCGGAGAGGACGCCCGCGCGTTTTTCGTGCGCGCCGCATTCGCCCTTGCCGACTACCACGAAAGGAAAGGCGCGCCCGCCCGCGCCGCCGCCGTTCTCCGCTTTGCCGCCGCCACCCTCCCGTCCGGAAGGCCGGAGATGGAAAAGCGCATGAAACGTCTTGAAGCGAAAGGAGCCGTGCCGTGACCGTGCCAAGTCTTGTTTTCTCCGAAGGAATGTATGTCGCGGGATGCCTGCTCGCGGCCATGGCGGCGGCGTCCGCGGTCGTGTTTTTCGCGAGGTTTTTCGAACTGCGCAGGATGCGCGTGGATCCGGAGGATTTTGTCGCCGGCGTAGCGAACGTCCTTGCCAAAGGCGGGGCCGACGAGGCTTTGTCCGTCTGCGAAGAAACCCCCGGTCCGGTGTCCGGGGTGGTCGCGGCCGCGATACGTTCGCTCGACGCGCCGCCCGAAGATCTGCGCGCGATATCGTCCGCCGCCGCAGAGGCCGCAGCGGACAGGCTCGACCGGCGCGCGGCCCCGCTTGCCGCAATTGCGCAGACCGCGCCGCTTTGCGGTCTCGCGGGCACGGTCATGGCGATGGTGAAACTCGTGGCCGAAGCTGGCGCCGGCGAAGTCGTGGCCCGCGCCGCCCTGCTCGACGGGCTTGTCTCCACGTTCTGCCTTGCGGGGTTCGGCATAGCCGTCGCGGCCGGCGCGCATGTGATGTTCGCCGTTCTCGATTCGTCCGCCGGAAGACTGTGCGGCGACGTCAAGATCGCCGCCGCCGGAATTGCCGCGGCCGTGGCCGCCGCGCGCGCGGCGCGCGGCGGGAAAACGGAGGCCGCCAAGTGAATTCCGCGCGCAGAAACGCCCGCGCTCGCGGAATATGGCGCTTCGGTCCCGCCTGGGCGCGCGGAATATGCGCAGCCGCTCCCTGGCTGACGGTCGCGCTGCTTGCGCTTGGAACAGTATGCGTGTCGGTGCGGTTCGTGCGCGCACCGGGCGTGCCGTTCGACCTTCCGCGCGGGACGGCGGCGGAAGCCGCGGACGCAAGCCTGACCGTGGTCATGGTTCCGGTTCCGGCGCGGAACGGGGATTCCGGTCTGGAGACGCTCGCGTTTTTCGACGATGCGCGCTTCTCGCTTTCGGACGCCGAGCAGACTGCCGCGCTGCTCTCGCGTTTCAGGGAAAAAGCCTTTGCGGACGGTGCGGTGTCGGTTCTTGTGATAGCCGATTCGCGCGTTCCCTCGGGCGATGTGGCCGCCGTAGCCGACATTGCCAGGCAGTCCGGCCTCCACAAGGTCGTGCTCGCCGAAAAACCGGTCTCGCGCTGATTCCGCCGCAGGCTCTCCGCAAATCGCTGAACAGCTCTCGCGTCTCATGTCTGTCGTCTCTCGTCTCTAGAATCCTAGAATCCTAGATTTCTAGATTTCTAGAATCCTAGGCCGCATCCTCAACCCAAACACCCAAACACTCAAACACCCAAAAACTCAAACACCCAAACACCCAAACACCCAAACCCTTTTTTTCGGCTTGCGCCGCGCGCGTGAAGGTGGTAGTCTTTGCCTGTCGTTTTTACCATCGCTACCGACAATG
>CACYEO010000149.1 GCA_902773475.1 uncultured bacterium
ACCTCGACAAGCCTGCCGGAATCGCGCTCTTCGAGCGTTTCGCCAACGCAGACTATGGCCGTCATGCCCGCCGCGATTACCGCGCGCGCGCGCTTGTTGACGGTCTCGTCGGTCTCGCCGAAATACTGGCGGCGCTCGCTGTGCCCGACAATGACGTATTTCACGCCTGCGTCCACGAGCATACCGGTCGAAATCTCGCCCGTAAAGGCTCCGGACGCCTCCCAGTGGGCGTTCTCCGCGCCAGGGGCGACATTCGTTCCGGCGCACGCGGCCACGGCGGCGGGGATGTCAATGGCCGGAGTGCAGCACACCACGTCCACGGCGACGGCGTCTTTAGTCGCTTCCGCTATCGCCTTCACGAGCGCGGCCGTCTCCGACGGCTTCACGTTCATTTTCCAGTTGCCAGCGATGATTTTCCTGCGCATCGTTCTATTCCTTCTTTTTCGGTCTGTCTGGTTGTTTCGTCAAGAGCGGGGCGATTCCCCGCCGTTTACGGTCGTTCCGTCCTCGCGCGCGCCGAAACGGCGGTACCGCACACCTGCCTCGGCCAGCATTTCGCGCACCGTGTCGAGAAACGAATAGTCCCCGCCGTATACGACTTCGCGTATGCCGGCGTTGATTATGAGTTTCGCGCACGTGAGACACGGAGAAAGCGTTATGTAGATTGTGGCGCCCTCGACTGCCACGCCGTGACAGGCGGCCTGGCATATTGCGTTCTGTTCGGCATGGACGCATCTGCACTCGTCGAGCCCTTTGCCTGACGGCATGTCGCCGGCGCAGCGCGGGCATCCGCCGTCGAAGCAGTTGCGCACTCCGCGCGGGGTGCCGTTGTATCCGGAGGAAAGCAGGTGGTTGTCTTTCACTATCACCGCCGCCACCTGGCGGCGCGAGCAGTTCGAGCGCGATGCCACAACGCGCGCGATTTCCATGAAATACTCGTCCCAGCCGGGGCGCGGATCGATTTTCCTGTTTTCGCCGTCCATCGCGGGGGTTCCTTTCGATTCAAAGAGTCCCGGCGCGCAGACGCGCCGCCGCGGAGCGCAGACGGCGCGCCACAACGTCTTTTCCCAGGAGCTCGAGCATTTCGAAAAGGCCGGGGCCTTCCATCCTCCCGGAGACGGCCACGCGCACCGGATGCACCCACGGCCCCATACCCTGCCCGGCGGAAAGCTCCTTGACGGACTCTTCGCCTGCGGCTGCGGTAAACGGCTCTATCTTTTCGAATCTGTCCGCGAGATCTTCGAGCAGTTCCGGCACGCCTTCCTTCTTGAGGCGCTTTTCGACCGCCTTTGGGTCGAATGCGAAGTCTTCAGTGAAGAAGAAAGCGCAGTTGCCCGGCATGTCCGAAAGAAATTTGGTGCGTATCTGCAACTGTCCGGCGAGAGCCTTCCACCATCCGTCGGCGCGGCCCGATACGTCGAGCCCCGCCGATGCCGCGCGTTCGCGCAATTCACGCAGGAAATCCGCCTCGGGCATGCGCTTCACATACTCGCCGTTCATCCATGCGAGTTTCTTGATATCGAAGCGCGCCGCCGTCACATGCACCTTTTCAAGGTCGAACAATTCCACCATCTCCTCGCGCGAAAGCACTTCGCGTCCGTCGCCGGGGTTCCATCCCAGCAGGAGAAGATAGTTGAACAGCGCGTCTGGCAGATAGCCCTGGTCGCGGAACTCTCCCACGAATGCCGCGCCGTCGCGTTTGGAATACGGCTTGCCCTGCTGGTTCACGATCATCGAAAGGTGCGCGTACCGCGGGACCGGAGCGCCAAGCGCCTTGAAAATCTCGATATGCTTGAAAGTATTCTCCACATGGTCGTCGCCGCGTATCACATGCGTCACGCGCTGGTCGATGTCGTCGACTACGTTCGCTATGTGGAAAATCGGCGAGCCGTCGGAACGGACGATTGCGAAATCCTGCACGTCTTCCGCCTTCTTCGACATCTTCCCTTTGACGATGTCGTCGAATTCAATCACTCCCTCTTTCGGCATGCGGAACATCGTGACTGTTCCGGTCTTTCCGTCGCGCGAGGTCTTCTCCACCTTGTACGCGCGGCCGGAGGCGAGGAGTTTATCGACGCATTCGAGATGGCGCTTCACATTCCCGGTCTGGTAGAAGACTTCTTCGTCCCAGTCGAGACCGAGCCATTTCATGCAGTCGATCAGCACGCGTATCGCTTCAGGCGTGGAGCGTTCAAGGTCGGTATCCTCCACGCGCAGGAGGAATCTGCCGCCGGTGTGGCGGGCGTAGAGCCAGTTGTAGATGGCGGCGCGTATATTGCCGATATGGACCTTCCCGGTCGGGGAAGGCGCGAAACGCACTCTGATGTCTGACATTTCTCGTCCGTTTTAGGTTTACCGCGCGCAATTCACGCGAGAGGGAACAGTATACCACAATGCGCCGCCGGCTATGTCCTGTCTGCGGATTCCGCCCTGCGGCGGCGGAAGAAGTCCACAAGAACGGCTTTGCACGGATCTTCCAAAATTCCGGCTACCGTTTCGGGATGGTGGTTCATCCCTGAATGCGCGAATATGCCGAACACCGTTTCGCCGCCGCGTTTCTGATCGGAGACGCCCCAGACGACGAGCGGCACGCGCGCAAGGGCGATCGCGCCGGCGCACATGGGGCAAGGCTCTTTCGTAACGTACAGCACGGTGTCGGCGAGCCGCCAATTTCCGGTCGCGTCAGACGCAGCGGAAAGCGCCAGCATTTCGGCATGCGCCGTGGCGTCGCACAGCCCTTCGGGCTGGTTGTGCGCGCGCGCGAGGATTCTCGCGGCAGCCGGAGGCGCATCCGGGTCGGCGGGCCGCCGCACTATCACGCACCCGGCGGGGACCTCTCCGTCCGCCGCGGCCTTCTCCGCCTCGCGGAGAGCCATTTTCATGAAATATTCGTGAAACGCCGCGTTCATTTCTTCAGCCGCGCCGCCTCAATGCCAGGAGTTCTTCGCGCAGGAGCTTGCAGGCGAGGGCCGTGGAGCGCCCGGAAGGATCCAGAGACGGCGAAAGTTCCACATTGTCGAACGCAACGACATTGAAGCGCGCGAAAACATCCAGCAGACGGGCGAGCAGGTCGGCGAAACGCATTCCGCCGGCCTCCTGCGTGCCGGTTCCCGGAAACTCCGATGGATCGAGGACGTCGAGATCCACCGTGAGATACACCGGCGGCGCTTCCGGGAACGAAAGCGATGAAAGCGTTTCCGCGGAGAACGGCTCCGTCTTCACATGCCCAGATTCCATGAAGGCGAACTCGTCGCGCGTGCCGGACCGGATTCCGAACTGCCATATCCGCCCGTCGCCGAGAATGTCGTGGCATCTGCGCATCACGCAGGCGTGGGACAGCCGCACCCCGAGATAGTCCTCGCGCAAGTCCGCGTGCGCGTCGAAATGTATAATGCGCAAACCGGGGAAACGCTTTGCCGCCGCGCGCACCGCGCCAAGCGTCACGAGATGTTCGCCGCCCAGCAGGACCGGGACCTTCCCGGCGTCAAGTATCTCCGCCGCTTTCGCTTCTATGGCTTCGAGCGCGCGGTCGGGCGCTCCGAAAGGAAGTTCCAGATCGCCGGCGTCATGCACGCGCGCGTCTTCCGCGAGATCCTTGCGCTGGTACGGCGAATATGTTTCGATGCCGAACGATTCCGAGCGGACTGCGGACGGTCCGAAACGCGTCCCGGGTCTGAAACTCGTGGTGGAATCGTACGGAGCGCCGAATATGACGGCGTCCGCCGCGTCGAATGCGCAGTCCGCGCCTATAAAGTCCATGTGCCTCTTCCTTTCAGCGCTGGTTCAAAAGCGCCTTTACATAGTTCGGCAGGGCGAAGGCGCCCCTGTGCAGATCGGTATTGTAGTAGCGCGTGCGGATTTTGAGTTTGTTCCAGCGCGCGGCGTTCAAATCGTCTATCGGGTGGTACTTCTTCGAGGCGAACCCGAAAAGCCAGTGCCCGGACGGATAACTCGGAATGTGGCACTGGTAGACGGTCGAAACGGGGAATTCCACGGCTATGTGTTTATGGGCGTCCCGCACGGAGCGCTGGTGGGCCGAATAGAACGGGGATTCGTGCTGGTTTATGAGGATGCCGTCGTCCCGCAGGGCCTTGTAGCACGTTCCGTAGAATTCGCGCGTGAAAAGCCCCTCGGCCGGGCCGTATGGATCGGACGAATCGACGATGATCAAATCGTATTCGGCTTTCTTGCCGCGCACGTAGCGCAGGCCTTCCTCGAACCAGACATTGACGCGTCTGTCCTTGAGTTTGCACGAAGTGAACGGAAGGAACCGTTTGGACAGCAGCACCACGTCCTTGTCGACCTCCACGAGGTCTATGGATTCTATGGTGCGGTACTTCACAAGTTCGCGCACGGTCCCGCCGTCGCCGCCGCCTATCACCAGGACGTTTTTCACATTGGGGTTCACCGCCATCGAAACGTGCGTGATCATTTCGTGGTAGATGAACTCGTCCTTTTCCGTGATCATCAGTCCGCCGTCCAGAACAAGCACGCGCCCGTAGGCAGGTGTGTCGAGGATGTCTATCTGCTGCACGGCGCTCTTGCGCGAAGCAATCTGCACCGAGGCTTTCATCGAAAACCTCACGTCGTCGGTATGCTGGTCCGTGTACCAAAGTTCCATTGCCAGATCCTTGTCCGCCCTATTCCACCACCTGGATGAAGTCGAGATTCATGTCTTCCGTGCCGGTCATGAAGCACCCCTTCTCCTTGGCGTAGAGAATGTGCTCCAGAACGTCCGGGGTTATGCGCTCGCCCGGGGCGACTATCGGTATGCCCGGCGGATAGCTCATCACGAATTCTCCCGCCACGAGGCCGGTGGATTCGCGCATGGGCACGCGCCGTTTTTTCGCATAGAACGCCTCCTGCGGCGGCATGGCTATGGACGGATCGATGTATTCGTGGTCGAACAGCCCGGCCGCGCTGCGTTCGTGCAGACGCTTTATTTCGGCAAGCGCCGAAATAAGCCGTTCCACGTCCATCATGCGGTCGCCGGCGGAAAGGATTGCGAGGAGATTGCCGATGTCGCCGAATTCTATCTGTATGCCGTAGTCGTCGCGCAGATGGTCGTAAACTTCTATGCCCGCCAGCCCGATGTCGCGCGTATGCACCGAAAGTTTCGTGCGGTCGAAAGCGAACGCCGCGTCTCCGTCCACCAGCTCGGGACCGAACGCATAGTAGCCGCCGAGGGCGTTTATCTCTTCGCGCGCGTAGTCGGCGAACTCCATGGTCTTCTGGTACATGGAGCGCCCTTTGAAATGGAGCTTGCGGCGCGCGATGTCGAGCGACGACAGAAGCAGATAGGACGCCGAAGTCGACTGCGTCAGCGTGATTATCTGGCGCACGTAGTCGGGATTTACCGGCTTTCGCGAAAGCAGAATCGAACTTTGCGTGAGAGAGCCGCCCGTCTTGTGGATGGACGCGGCGGCCATGTCCGCGCCGGCATCCATCGCGGACGCGGGCAGGTCTTCGTGGAAATAGAAATGCGTTCCGTGCGCTTCGTCAGCCAAAACAAGCATGCCTGCTTCATGGGCGATGCGGACGATTTCGCGCAAATCGGAACATATCCCGTAGTATGTGGGATTGTTCACGAGAATCGCCTTCGCTCCGGGATGTTCGGCTATTGCCCTGCGGACGTCCGCCACGGACATCCCCAGCGGTATGCCAAGGCGCTTGTCGCGCCCGGGGTTCACGTATATCGGAACCGCGCCGTTCACAACTAGCGCGTTTATCGCGCTGCGGTGTACGTTCCGCGGCAGAATTATCTTGTCCCCGCGCCCGCAGGCCGTCCATATCATGGTCTGCACCGCTGAAGTGGTGCCGTTTACCATGAAAAACGCGTTGTCGGCGCCAAAAGCTTCGGCGGCAAGCTCCTGCGCGTCTTTTATGACGGAAACGGGATGCCCCAGATTGTCCAGGGGCTTCATCGAGTTTACGTCCAGAGACATGCACAACTGGCCGAAGTAGCCGGCAAGTTCCGGATTCATCCTGCCGCCTTTGTGGGCAGGTACGTCAAAGTGTGCGAGGCGGTTTATCCGCTGCGCGTTCAACGCCTCCGCAAGAGGCGCGGCAGACTGTTCAAGGTGCAACTCATGAATCCCCCGGACAGGCTTTCCGCTGGGACGTCGCTTCCCGTCGTGCACCCGCACGTGGAGAGTCGTCCACCCCGGAACGATTGCTTTCAGTATACAGTGCGCCCCCGCCGCGGTCAAGCCCCGGACGCGCGCGCCGACAATCCGGCGCGACCGCGGTCCACCGCGTCGAGAAAACGTTCCACCAGCGGACGGATCGCTATTTCGCCCGCGAGCGTCTGCGGCGCGGGATCGCGCATCTGCCTGACTATCGCCTCCGCGAGGGCGGCGGGATTGCGCGGAGGGACGAGGCGGCGGCCGCGCTCGTGCGGCGGCACGAGGTCGTCCATGCCCTGCCCTTCGCAGGTGACGAACGGAACTCCGCATGCGAAAGCCTCGGTCAAGACGCAGCCGAAGCCTTCAAAAAAGCTCGGAAGCGCAAACAAATCGAGCGATCTGTAGAAATCGGGCAGACGCGAATGGTCGCATTCCTTTTCAAACGACACGATTCCATCCAGACCGTTTTCCGATGCGAATCTGCGGCATTCCGCGAGACAAGGACCGCTGCCCACGAAACGGATCCTGAAATTCCGGATGCCGTCTGCGCGCATCAGCGCCGCAGCGCGCAGAAGCGTAATCTGGTCTTTCCACACGGCGAAATTCCCGATGCATCCAATGGTAAACACGCCGTCCCGCGCGGCTCCGGGCGGCGCGGGGGAGAAACGAGACACGTCCACGCCGTTGTGAAGCACGCAAGAGCGTCTGATCCGCGCCGGGCGGAACGATCCCAGCCAGCGCATCTGCCGTCTATAGTCCGCGTAGTCCGTCCACGAAGCGTCCGGCGCCGAGCGGAAGCTCTTTTCCACCATCGAACTGATGAATACATGCATGTCGATCGCTTCGTGCATTTTCCGCAGAAGCGGGAACTGTACCATGTTGTACGGTGGGAAATGGCGCAGCGCGCCAAGATTCAGCCCGAACGACTGCGGATCGTGGTGGTGCAGGAGCGACAGGCACGAAGCCGTCTTTTTTTTCAGCGCGAGCGGGTAAATCCCGAAAAACGCGGTGTGCGCGTGGCAGACGGCCACATCGCGCATATCTATTCCCTCCCTGGCGAGAGCTGCAATAAAACGCCTTGCATTCCTGCGCGCGAAAGCAAAGGGGAAAACGGCGCTGGGCAGCATTTTTTCGTCAAATGCCGCAACACGCATGCCATCGTACTCGTACGCACTGAACCGGCCCGGCTTGAATACGCGCACATCGTAGCGGCCGGTTTGCGCAACGGCTTTTGCAAAGTCGTGGCAGAAAGCGCCCTGCCATTCCCGGGAAGAGGGGTAAAACGGAGTGGCTATGACGTATACGGGTTTTCTCATCCGCGGATCTTCGATTTGATTTTACGGACAGCCGAAACGGCCGAGTGCAGAAAACGCGCAAAGGGACGCATGCTGCAATGCGTCAGCCGCATCCAGTCCGCTTCCATTTCCTCCGGCCAGCGGTGCGTTTCCTTGTCATGGCACACGGCGGCGTAAATCTGCGTGACAACCGTCTTGAAGTCTGCATCCGCGCCGGTTCCGTCCGACGGATCGTCAAGCCCTGCGAAAAGTCTCGTCCAGCTTTCCCACACGGCATCGTCGTTGAACGGCGCGAGCGATTCGCGCGCCTCGCGTCCCATGCGCTCGCGCCGTGCGGCATCGTCGATCAGCGCAATCGCAGCATCGACGAGCGCTTTGACATCCTTCTGCGCGACTGCGACATATCCGCGCGGATCGGCGGCGAGTTCAAGATAAGGCAGTTCAAACATGACAGTGGGCATGCCTGCCGCCTTGGCTTCCGCCCAGACCAGGCAGAACGACTCGCAAATACTCGTGAGAAGATGGATGTCTGCCTTCGCCCAATATCCGGAAATGTCCGGCCTTTCCGGCACAAATTCCGTTTTATCCGCGATTCCGAGTCGTTTCGCCGCGCGCGCCATCCGCTTTATTCCCTGCGGATCGCCGCCGACCATCGTCAGACGCGCGGCGGGGCGCGCTTTCGCGACAAGCGCGAACGTCTCAAGCGCGGTCTCCGGCTGCTTTGGCTCGACAAGCCGCCCCACCCATATCATGTTCACAGTGCCGCTTTCGCCGCGCTTGCGGACGGATAACGCGTCCGTCGGAGGATGCACGAACGGATTCTGGACATGAAACGCCTTTTTGCCAAGCGCGCGCCAGAACTTGGCATCTATGGCGCTGACCGTCGCGAATGCGGTACAGGCCGCCCCGTTGCGTGCGAACGTCTTCCAGCTGTTTCCAACTCCGTGCTCAAGAGATACGGCGGCGTTGAACGCGAAATGCACCACGCACACGGATTTCACGCCGCACTCGGCCGCCGTCTGCGCATCTATCGCTCCGTTCGAATGGGATATGCCGTGGAATATCACGACATCCGGCGACTCTTCGGCAAAACATGCGGCGAGCGCGGCCCGCCTTGCATCCGGTTCAAGAGGCAGAACCTTCCACGGACAACGCAGAAAGTCGCGCATCAAGACGGGTTCGCGTTCAATCAGGAGCGAAACTTGCGCGCCGCGCGCCGCGAAAATCCGCAGATGTTCAAGCACGACGCGCTCTATGCCGCCCATGTATTCCAGCTGCTGGCAGAATATGCAGATTTTCACGGATTCCTCCGCAAAGCGCGGGTTGTCGCGGTCAGCCGCGGTCTTCAATCGGGATGTACGGGCGCTCTTTCATCGACGAACGGTAAGCCGGGCGTATTATCCGCCCGCCGGTGAGAAGCTCCTCCATCCTGTGCGCGCACCATCCCGCGACACGGGCTATGGCAAAGAGCGGCGTGAAAAGATCGCCCGGAATGCTGAGCGCCTTGTACACGAGTCCAGAGTAAAGATCCACGTTCGCGCACATCGGCAGTTCCCTGCCCGTGCGTTCCATGACCATCGGAACGCCTATGCGCTCCACGGACTCTATCAAAGCAAACTCTTTTTCCATGCCTTTTTCGGCGGCGAGTTTGCGCCCGTAGCGTTTTATCGCCTCGGCGCGGGGATCGCTTATCGTGTAGATCGCATGCCCCAGCCCGTATATCTTGCCGCTGCGGTCGTTGCCCTCGCGGTCGAGGATCTTCGCCAGCGCGGCGCGGACCTGCGCATCGGAGCCGTCCGGCGCCTCTTTCGCGATCCAGTCCATCATCTCGCAGACTTTCGCGTTCGCCCCGCCGTGAAGCGGACCCTTCAACGATCCGACCGCGGCGGCGATTGCGCTGTACGTATCCGTGCCCGAAGAACTCAAAGTGCGGCACGTGAACGTCGAGTTGTTGCCGCCGCCGTGTTCGGCGTGGAGGATCAGCATCAAGTCAAGGAGTTTCGCCTCCTCCGCGTCGAAACTCTTGTCCTTGCGGAGCATCCGCAGAAAATCCTCGGCCACGGAAAGCTTCGGATTGGGGTTGTGTATGTACAGCGAATCGAGCCCGAACACATGGCGTTTTACGGCGTAGGCGTGCGCGACGATCGTAGGGAAGCGCGCAATCAGTTCGATGGACTGGCGCATCACGTTCACGATGTCCGTGCTGTCGGGATCGGGATCGTAGGAATACAGCGCCAGAACGCTGCGCTCGAGCTTGTTCATGACGTTCCGGGACGGAGCCTTCAGGATCATGTCTTCGAAGAATCCTGCGGGAAGCGTGCGCGCCGCCGCGAGGATCCGTTCGAACTCCGCGAAAGTGGCGGAGTCGGGCAGCCGTCCGAAAAGAAGCAGATACGCCACCTCCTCGAAACCGAACGTGCCGTTGGAGTCGTGGTGTTCCGTTATTTCATCAAGCCTTATCCCGCGGTAGAAGAGATCGCCCTTCACGGGGATCTTTTCGGAATCGCGCATGAAATATCCCTGGACGCTGCCGATGCGCGTGACGCCGGCCATCACGCCGCTTCCGTCCGCGTTTCTGAGTCCGCGTTTTACCGCGTCGCTGCGGTAGTATTTCGGGTCTATCCTGTATTCTTCTGCGATCTGTCCGCAGAGCGCTTTCACATACTCGTTCATGTCATCCACCTGCCGTCGGCATTGCGTTGAAAGAAGAATTATATCAAAAAAACGCGCCAGGCGACTCAGTTTTCGTTGTACGCGCCGAGAAACGCGAACTGCTCTATCGACGGATCGGACGCGAGTTCGCACAGGAGTTTGACCACCTGTGGGTCGCGCGCAGAGGCTTCAAGGTCGAGCGTAAAGCGGAATTCGAAATCCATACCCGGTATCGGGCGCGATTCGAGTTTCGTCAGGTTTACGTCGATCGCCGCGAATTTCGACATCACGCCGTAAAGAGCGCCGGGCCGGTGCGGCAGCGTGAGCATGATGGAAATCTTGCGCGCGTCGGGATATATTTCCAGATCCTTCGCGATGCAGAAGAACCGCGTATAGTTCGTGGCCACGTTCGAAATGTCTTCTTCCAGGATGTCGAGCCCGTAAAGTTCCGCGCATTCGCGCGACGCCACCGCCGCGAGATCCCTGCGCGCCGATTTCGCGAGGTTGCGCGCAGCCACCGCAGTGTTCGCGGCCGGCGTGAGAGTCCATCCGGGATGATTCTTGAAGAAGGTGTTGCACTGCGCAAGCGCGTGCTGGTGCGAAATCACTTCCTTCACGTCTTCAATCCCGACCCCGCGCGGCGCGAGCAGCACGTGGTTGATGCGCTGCCGTATCGCCCGCACGATGTGGAAGCGGTGCTGCACCATCAGGTCGTACACCGCCGCCACGGAGCCTGCGGCGGAGTTCTCTATCGGAAGTATCCCGTACGGGCACATGCCCTTTTCGACAGCCGTGAAGACATCGTCGAAGCTGTTGAAATACAGTATCGTCGGGAAGGCGAAAAGCTTGGTCGCCGCCTGCTGGGAATACGCCCCCTCCGCCCCCTGGCACGCGACGACGGCGCGGGACGGGAACTTCCCGCCGGACGATTCCATCGCAGCCGCAATCTCCCCGGCGAGCGGGCCGGGCGGATTGAGCGCGGCGCGCTGGCGCGCGCGCGATATGTCGAAAAGCGTGTTGAAAAATATCCGCGCCGGTATTTCCAGATCCGGCCCGACCTTGTCCGCCACGCGCGAGAGTATCTCGCGCTCGCGCGCCGGATCCAGCACCGGCGCGCCGGCCTCGCGCTTGCTTGCGGCGACTTCGCTGACGATATCGAGCCGCCGCGCGAACAGGCGCACGAGCTCCTCGTCTATGGCGTTGATTTCAGAGCGGATTTCCCCTAGATTCTTGGAGTTCACAGTTTTTCCTTCGCCTTTCGGCTTTTTTCAAGCAGAGTTTCCAGTTCTTCCCTGTCGCCGCGGTCGAGCGCGTCGCGGTATTCGGAAAGCCTTTCCGCGAGGCCGGCTATCGCGGCGGAGAGATTGTCGCGGTTGTCCATGAAAAGTTCCGTCCAGAGAACCGGATCGACGGAAGCCACGCGCGTCATGTCCGCGAAACTTCCCGCGGAGAATCCGGCGTGGGCGGGGGCTAGCGGGTCGCGCGCATACGCGCCGGAAACGGCATGGGCGAGCTGGCTCGTGAGCGCTATCATCCGGTCGTGCTCCTCGGGAGTGGTGAATACTGTACGCGCGAATCCAAGCGACCGCGAGAGCGACTCGAGCGCGTCGAGCTGCCTGCGTCCCGCCGACGGATACGGCGTGAATATCATCGACGCTCCGTCGAACAGGCCAGACAGGGAATTCCCGTATCCTCCGGTTTCCCTGCCCGCCATGGGATGGCCGCCGACGAAAGTCCACGGGCATCTCGCCTCGTATTTCCTGAGCGCTTCGCACACCGTGCGTTTCACGCCGCAGCAGTCCGTGACGATCGTGCCTGGCGCGTAGCGCGGCGCGTGCGAGTCGATCCATTCCACCGCGGCGCGCGGCGGAAGGGCCACGTACACGACGGAGCATTCCTGCATGGACTCTCCGTCGAGCAGTCCGTCCGCCGCGCCTTCCGCGACGGCGCGCTCCGCCGTCGCGGCCGTGCGGTTCCAGACGAGAACCTCGATCCCCGCGCGCTTGGCGGCCTTTGCGAGAGACCCGCCTATAAGCCCCATTCCGGCAACGCCGATGCGCATGTCAGCGGTCTCCGCAGGCGAACGGGCGCACGGCGCGGATCTTCTCCATCATGTGCGCGAACATTTCGGGCGTCTGGCTCTGCGCGCCGTCGCACTTCGCATGGGGCGGATCGTTGTGCACTTCCACGATAAGCGCGTCCGCGCCGATGGCCGTGGCGGCCACGGACAGCGGTTCCACAAGCCTTGCGGCGCCTGTGGAATGCGAAGGGTCCACCGCTATCGGCAAATGGGAGAGCCTGTGTATCACCGGAACGACCGACAGGTCGATGGTGTTGCGCGTGGCCGTTTCGAAAGTCCTGATTCCGCGCTCGCAGAGGATCACGTTCCTGTTGCCGCCCGACATGATGTATTCCGCGCTCATCAGCAGTTCTTCAAGCGTGTTGGCAAGTCCGCGCTTCAACAGGATGGGCTTGCCGCACCTGCCAAGCTCCTTCAGCATCTCGAAGTTCTGCATGTTGCGTGCGCCGACCTGGATAACGTCCACGTCCTCGAAAAGCGGCAAATGCATTATATTCATTATCTCCGTGACGATCGGCAGCCCCGTCTCCGCCTTGGCTTTCAAAAGGAGTTTCAGCCCCTCCGCGCCGAGGCCCTGGAAGGAATACGGGGACGTGCGCGGCTTGAACGC
>CACYEO010000150.1 GCA_902773475.1 uncultured bacterium
GATAGACATTGTTGGCGTCTTTGTATTGCCAGCAGTTGTAGTTGGAGAAGAGCCCGCTTCTTACGGCAGAGCGCCATGTGTATTGCGTAGCCGATGCCGTCTGCGCCATGAATATTGCGGCTCCCGCCGCGAACGCCGTTAAAAATGCTTTCATTATCCCGCCTCCTCGTTTCTGGTTTTTGTCGTTGTTCAAAAAACACGAGAGGCGAGCGAAGATATTACCCCCCCCCCCCCGTGACACTTTCGTGATTTTTGTCATCATCGTTTTTCCCCTTTTGCGGATTTTGCAAAGCAATGTGCGTCCTCGCCGGAAGGTGCAATGCCCCCGATGAAAACAGACATATATTGCCAAATTTCTCCGGGCGGCGCAAGGGCAAAATAGGGAACAGGCAATAGGGGGGGGAGGGAGGGGAGGGCGGGAGGGGAGGACAACAACAAGCGGACGACAACAAGGAGGGGGATTTGGGGAGGAAGGGGGATGGTGAGGCGGGGGATGGGGAAACAACAAGCGTACGACAACAAGAGGAGGGGGTGCATCAAGAGGATTTGACGTCCGCGGGGCAGACGGCAATTCCGGTGTCGCGCTCCAGCTTCTTTTCAAGAGCCGCGTCCAGCGCCGGCTGCGTTCCCAAAACGACTGCGCGTTTCTTGGCGCGCGTGATGCCGGTATACAATATCTGGCGGTCGAGCAGCGGATGGCCGGGATCGCCCGGAAGAACCATCATCACGTTCCCGAACTCCGACCCCTGGCTTTTGTGCACCGTCATCGCATACGCAAGTTCGTGATCCGGCAGAAGCGAAACCGGGCAGCATACGACTTTGCCGCCGCGCGGAAACAAAACCATCATTCCCCGGCGGCCTTCCACGGTCACGCCCACATCGCCGTTCCAAAGATCGCGCGACGGCGTATTGCGCGTCACGACCACAGGCACGCCGGCCGCTTCCAGAGGGTTCGACGGCATCCGCCCTCCAAAGCGTTTCATCGCCAGAAGATCGTTCACCCCTTGCACTCCGAACGGTCCGCCGCGCACTACTGTCAAAATGCGGGAGCAATCCAACGCCGCAAAAACCGCACGCGCTTTCGGCGAATTGACGCCATCGGTCAATGCCGGATCGTCCTTCAACGACGGATCGGACGCCAACCGGACAAGCAATCCGCCGGGGAGAAGCCCGAAATGCTCCGCCCACCGGACAAGCGCCGCATGGCAGACGGCCCGCCTGTCTTTCCCGTCGAGCATAAACCTGTAGCAATTGTTTTCCGTTTCAGGGCTGTCGAACGCATCGACCCACGATGCGTCGCCCGGACGGACCTCCTGCGACAAGGCGGCGAATCCGGCAGCGTCGCCGTTGTTCACCACCGCCGCGCATTCCGCAAGCGCGCCGGTAAAACGGTTGGATTTCCCAAGCCGCGCAACGCACGACAGTCCTTTCCCGCCGACAATATCGCCCAGTACGGCGCCGGCATCCACGGAAGGCAGCTGGTTTTTGTCACCCATCAGAACGAGGCGGCAGTTGGAAGGCAGCGCCTCGGCAAGAGCCTGCATAAGGTGAATGTCTACCATCGACGACTCGTCCGCCACGACGAGTTTCAGCGGCAGCCTGTTTCCGGCATTATACTTCCAACGCGGCGGGAATCCACCCAAAAGAGAATGGATCGTGCTGCCGTTCAATGCTTCGATCTGCGCACGGCCGGCATCATCGAGGCCTTTGGCTTTCAGACACTGTCTGCCAAGCGTTTCCACCATGCGCCGGGCGGCGCGGGCGGTGGGCGCGACAAGCGCGACATCCTCCGGTGCAAGGCCGCGTTTGAAAAGAGCGCGCAATATGGCGAACACGATAGTGGTCTTGCCGGTTCCCGGCCCGCCGGTGACAACGGTGAACATCCGCGATGTCGCGGTTTTCACGGCGTCGATCTGTTCGCTGTCCAGCGAGAAACCGTCAAATGCGGTCGCGACTTCCAGCTCCCCGGGCTGAAGTCCGGGAGAGCAGGCGGAATCTCCGGCGCGCGCGGACAGAGCGGCGGAAACGGCATCCACGGCGGCGGCGTTCCGCTGGAAAAACCAGCGAGGGCCGCCGGCATCCGGGCGGTCCAGAACGATTCCGCCCGGCTGAAGCGACTCCGCCGCGCGGACGGCGGCAGGCCAGACTTCCCGGACATCCGCGCAAAAAACGTCATTGGAGTACACGCCGCCGTCCGGCGTTTCAAGATATCCGGCGGATTCAAGAAGCGCCGCACCCTTTTCCGGCCGCAAAAAAGTATTTCCTCCGCGCTGGGAGACGAACATCGCCGCGAGGAAAACATACGCTTCGGCGCAAACGCCGCCGGAGATTTTCGCGATATCTCGCGCGGTCTGAAGTTCGGCAAGCGACAGGGATTCCGCCTCAACGAGACGCGCAAGCATTTTCCGCACACGCGCGACATCGCCGGGCGCGTTTCCGTCCGGGATGCCGAACAAATCCAATCTGTGGATATCAACCGCAAATTCCATAACACCGCCTCACTTGTTTTCCGCGCCCGGACGCAGGAGCGCCGCCAAAACAGATTTGCGGCAGCCGTCCATTAAAGCCGCATCCGCCTGGCGCGCGTATACGCCGCTGCGGCCCTCCGCGTTTTCTCCGCCGCGGACGAACAGATACGCAACGCCCCCGAGCGCGGCCTCGCCAAGCCACAGGCTTGCGGCGAGCGAATAAAGTTTGAACTGCAAAGGATAGCCTGCGGCTTCCATCGCCGCAGTCACGCTCTGTTCACCGTAATCATCAAGCGAATTGGTCTTCCAGTCGATAATGCAGACCGGAGAGCCGGCGCCGCCAGGACGGACCAGAAGATCGATCGAACCGTTGAACACGCCGTCGCGCGGCCTGCCGCCAAGCGCCGGAAGAGCCTCGCCGAGCACGGTTCTTTCATCAATGGCAAAACCGACTTCCGCGCGTCGGTCAGCCGCCGGAACATCTTTCAAGAAGAACGAACGCCCGCCAAACGGAATTTCCGTATTCAGCGCGTTCCACGCCATGCGCATCAAAGTCATTTCCGTGGAATCGCCGCCTGAAATCTGGTTGCCAAGCGCGTTCTTGCGCATTGCACGGCGGACGATTTCCGCGAAGTTTTCATCGGACAAAGCCTCGTCCAGCGTGCGCCTGCCTATGGCGAAGCCTGTTTCGCCATCGGAGTCGCCGTTCCCGCACAGCGTCTCCATAATCTCGTGGAAGACGGTGCCGGACACATTGGTGCGCGGAAGAAGCGACTTCGCCGGCGCAGCTGGGATCCGCGTTTCGTCAGGCTCGTCCGACACGTCAGGAACCAGCCCGCGCTGTTTTCCATGACCGTTCAGACTTGTGAACGAATCCCATTGCATCGTGCGGTTTTTCAAACAGCCCATATCGTAGATCCGCGGAGCGGCGGGCCGGGATTTGGTCTCGCCAGAAGCATCGTTCCCGTCTTGCGGAACTTTACCGGCGGAGGCGTCCGCCGAATTTCCAAAGTCGATGACTTCCCGGCGCTCTTTGAAAAGCGTTCTGATTCCGCGCGACAGGCACCCTTCGCCGAGCAGGAACGAGTCCTTGCTGCCCAATCCGTGTTCAGGATTTCCCGCGCGCAGGTGAGGACTCCACTTCGTCCAGGGAAGATAAAGCTTGTGTTCCGCCCGCGTCAGAGCCACATAGAGAAGACGCTTCTCGTCGTTCACGCCACCGGCTTGGCAGCCGGACAAACCGGCCGCCACGAACACGACGCCGAATTCAAGCCCCTTCGAGGAGTGCATGGTCATTATCTGGACGCTGTCGCCGTCGCTTTCCTTCTGCCGGAGCGAACCGTCCTCGCCGGCGCTCATGTCGTTTTTGCGCCAGGACCGGAGAAGCCCGGCGAACTCGTCTATGACAAGGGCGGAGCGGCCCTTTTCGGCAAGAAGCCTGTCGAGAATCTGCCGGACTGCAGCCCAGCGGCGGTCATACTCGTAGTCGCCGGCGGCAGGATGCGCAAGGAGCGTATCGTCCATAACGCTCTCGAAAAGCCTGTTCCAGTCGCGGTTCTTCGCAAGCATCAGCCATTTGTCGGCGAGAGCCGTGAATTTCCTGTCGCCGGGTGCAAGATGGGATTCCAGATCGCCGGGCGCTACGCCGAAAAGCGGGGTGAGAAGAAGTGCCGCGAGATTCCCGTCGCGCGTCGGAGCGGAGAGAAAATCGAACAACGCCAGCAGAGCTTCGGCCTCCTCTGTCGCGAAAAGGCCGCGTTCCTTGTAATAGGCATACGGAATGCCGTGCTTCGCCAAAATCCTCTTGGCGATCTTCGCTCCGCCTCGCCCGCGCACAAGGACGCACATGTCGCCGTATTTGAACCGTCGTCCGGCCATAGACCGGGTCTTCCCGTCGAAAACCCTGTAGGCGGCAGACAGGCCGTGCAGACGTTTCATCTCGCGCGCGGCATTCTCCATGAACACCGGAAGACACATCGCAGTGTTGCCGTATCCGCCCCTATTGTCCGGCAAGTCGGGCAGTCTGTACGGCAGAGACTCCAGCAGATTCACGGCAGGGCGTCCTGACAAATCTTCCAGTTGCGCAAACCGAGCATTACCCTCCGGATAATCCACATTTTCATATTCGATGCCAAAGCCGTCTTCCGACATATCGGCAAACCAGCCGGATTCTTCGCCGAAAATGGCGTTGAACCCGTCGACCAGTTCACGCGAAGAACGGTATGTAGCGTCGAGCGACTGCTGCGGCTGGCCGGATTCGTCCGATGAAATCTCGTTCTTCGCCGAAAGATATGCAGCCACGTCTGCGCCGCGAAAGCCGTATATGGCCTGCTTGGGATCGCCCACGACCAAAAGGAATCCCTGCGCCGGC
>CACYEO010000151.1 GCA_902773475.1 uncultured bacterium
GAAGACGGCCATGGAGGAAGACTCCGCCGTGAAGTTCGCCTTGAAGTAGTAGTGGCCGGAGAGTTCGCCGGCGAAGATGGCGTCGTTCTCGCGCATCTGCGCCTTGATGAACGCGTGCCCCACGCGGCTCATCATCGGCTTGCCGCCAGCGGCAAGGATCGTCTCGGCCACGACCTTCGACGAACGCAGGTCGTAGAAGACCGTCGCGCCGGGATTGGAAGCGAGCAGATCCTTCGCCACGAGCGCGGTGACGAAGTCCATCGGGACGATATCGCCCTTTTCGTCTACGAATCCGGCGCGGTCGGCGTCGCCGTCGAACGAAACGCCGAAATCGTAATTCCCGGAGCGGACTTTCGCCTGCAGGTCGCGGAGGGTTTCCGCGTGGAGAGGATTCGCCTCGTGGTTGGGGAAGCGTCCGTCGAACTCGCCGAAGAGGCTGTCGTACGTGAAGTCCGTCCCTTTGAAAGACTCGGCCTCGCAGATGCCCATGCCGTTTGCGAAATCGAGAGCCGCATGGACCGGGCGCGCAAGGTGGGCGAAAGAGCGCACGTGCGCGGCGTACTGCGGCAGGATGTCGGTCTTCGCGATCTTTCCGGGGACGGCCGCGGGGGCGCCGAGGTCGTTTTCCGCGACCATGCGTTCGATGTCCTTGATGCCCGTGGCGCCGGAAATCGGCACGGCGCCGGCGCGGCAGAGTTTGAAGCCGTTCCATTCGGCGGGGTTGTGGGAGGCGGTGATCATCACCGAGCCGTCCGCGCCGAGAGTCCCGTTCGCGAAATACGTCATCGGCGTGGAGGCCAGGCCGATGTCGATCACGTCGCATCCGGCTTCGCACAGGCCTTTGGCAAGCCCCTCGAAGAGAGGTTCGGAATGCGGACGGCAGTCGCGCCCCACGACGACCTTCTTCACGCCCGCGAAGCGCGCGTACGCGCGGCCGATCTTGCGCGCGGTTCCGGCGTCGAGATCCTCGCCGTAGATTCCGCGAATGTCGTATGCCTTGAAAATGCCCATTTCTGCGATTCCTTTCATATCAAAAAAGCCGCCCGTTTCCCCAGGCGGCTTTGTTGCACGCTGCGCTTGCGCGCTCAGTTTTCGTCGGCCTCGAAGAAGCAGCCGTTGACGAGCGGGAGCACGGGCACCACGTTGTCGCGGATGATGTTCACGAGACCGATCTGGAAGGCGGAGGTGGAGGAGGTGCGCGCATAGTTCACGAGCGCGACCTGGCAGCCGTGGAGCTTTTCGGCGTGGTTGTAGCCCAGAGCCAGCTGGACGCCTTCGACTTCGCGCGTGATGTTCGCGAGGCCGGCGATTTCAACGCCGTGCGTGGTGCCGTCGTTCAGCGAGCCGAGGCCGGAAACGCGCAGACCGTAGACGTCGTCCTGCGCGATCGCGCCGAGGAGGTTCGCCTGGAGGCCGTACATCGAACGCGAGTACGTGAAGGCGGAAGCCTGGAGACCGTAGAAGTCCTGGAAGCAGAGATCGCACACCGCGACCTGGAGGCCGTAGGCGTTGCAGTCCGCGTAGGAGCAGAGGCCTGCGACCTGCGCGCCGACCATGTAGGTGCGGGCGACCGAGCCGCCGAGCGCCACTTCAAGGCCGCCGACCTTGTTCGCGTCGGCGTAGGCGACGTTCACGTCAAGCCCGAAAACGTCCCAGTTGAAATCCCAGGGCATCTGCACGGGGGTGGCTATGCCGATTATGATCGGCGACCAGCCGACGGACTCTTCGCCGGGTTTGAGCTTTGCGGATGCCGAGAAAGCAACGCCTGCCGCGAGCGCGGCGACACAGATTTTAGAGATGCGGTTCATTTTTGAAACTCCTTGTTTGGGTGACGGTGGAATATATTACCTAAACACTCCCCGACAGTCAAGACGGTTGCGGGCGGGGCGGGGGTTTGGTAGACTTTCAAAACCGAAAGGACACGGAACATGACTTTGGAAGAACTTGAAGCCGCAAGGAAAAAATCGCTTGAAGAAACGGCCGCCGCGACGGACGCGGCCGCCACGGAAGCCCTGCGCGTGAAATATACAGGCAGGAACGGACTCATCCCCGCGCTCGTCAAGGGAATGAAAGACGTGCCGAAAGAAGAGCGTCCCGCTTTCGGCAAGGCCGTGCAGGCGTGGCGCGCGGAAATCGAAGCCGCCCTCGCGGCGAAATCCGCCGCGAGCCCGGCGGCCGCGGCGGGCGAAATCGACTCTTCCATGCCGGGCGACTGGTTCCGCCCCGGCGCGGAACATCCGCTTTCGCGCGTGATCGAAGACACGGCGCGCATATTCGCGCGTCTCGGGTTCACCGTCGCCGACGGCCCGGACATCGAAAACCGCTTCAACAACTTCACGGCGCTCAACACGCCCGCGCACCACCCGTCCATCGACCGCACCGACACGTTCTGGCTGGCGGAGGACGCGCTTCTGCGCACGCAGACTTCGCCCGTGCAGATCCGCACGATGATGGCGAACAAGCCGCCGGTGCGCGTGATATGCCCGGGACGCACCTACCGGCGCGACACGACGGACGCCACGCATTCCGCGAACTTCCACCAGATCGAAGGCCTGTACGTGGACGTGAAGCCCGTTTCGCTCGCGGACCTGAAATCGACGCTCGCCTACTTCGCCCGCGAAATGATGGGCCCGGACATCGGCGTGCGCTTCCGCCCGCACTTCTTCCCTTTCACCGAACCTTCGGTGGAAGTGGACTTCACGTGCCACGTGTGCCGCGGCAAAGGCTGCGCCGTCTGCAAGCAGAGCGGCTGGATAGAGATCGCCGGCGCCGGCATGGTCGACCCGCGCGTCTTCAAACACGTGGGCTACGACCCGGAAAGCGTCAGCGGCTACGCGTTCGGCTTCGGCGTGGAGCGCATAGCGATGATCAAATACGGCATACCGGACATCCGCTGGCTTTACGAAAACGACCTGCGCTTCCTTTCCCAGTTCGGCTGAGGCGCGGATTCCGGCGCAGACACATTCCACAACGTCAAGGCGACACCACATGGCAAAAAGCGACAATGCGCGCGAGGCGTCCGCGCGGTCCGCGGGCTTTCCGCTTTCCTCGTACGGCGAAGACGTGTTCAACGAAGAGGCGATCAAGCGCCATCTGCCCTCCGGCAGCGCGCGCAAGCTCCTCGCCACGATAAACGACGGTCTCCCGCTCGACCCTTCCATCGCCGAGGACGTGGCGCACGGGATGAAAGAGTGGGCGGAGGCGAAAGGCGCCACGCATTTCACGCACTGGTTCCAGCCGCTCACGGGCGGAACGGCCGAAAAGCACGAAGCGTTCATCGAGCCGTGCGGCACGGCCGAGGCGGTCAGCCGCTTTTCCGGCAGGAACCTCATCGGCGGCGAGGCCGACGCGTCGTCCTTCCCCTCCGGCGGCCTGCGCTCCACGTTCGAGGCGCGCGGATACACCGCGTGGGACCCGACTTCGCCGGCGTTCATCAAGCGCCACGGCAACGGCGCCACGCTCTGCATCCCGACGGTGTTCTGCTCCTACAACGGCGCCGCGCTCGACGCCAAGACGCCGCTCCTGCGGTCCGTCCAGGCCGTTTCGCGCGCCGTCGTGCGCCTGATGGGGATGTTCGGCCGGCCGAAGGAGCACGTCTCCGTGACGCTCGGCGCGGAGCAGGAATACTTTCTGATCGACCGCGAATTCTACGTGAAGCGCCCCGACCTGCTCCAGACGGGGCGCACCGTGTTCGGCGCGGCTCCGGCCAAGCACCAGCAGCTCGACGACCACTACTACGGCGCCATACGCCCGCGCGTGCTGAAGTTCATGACGGAAGTCGAGGAGCGCCTGTGGCGGCTCGGCATCCCCGCGAAGACGCGCCACAACGAAGTCGCGCCCGCGCAGTTCGAACTCGCGCCCATGTTCGAGGACATCAACCTCGCCGCCGACCACAACATGCTCATCATGGAGACGCTGCGCCTCGTCGCGGAGTCCAACGGATTCGTCTGCCTTCTGCACGAAAAACCGTTCGACGGCGTGAACGGCTCCGGCAAGCACTGCAACTGGTCCGTTGCGTACGGCGGGCGCAACCTGCTCTCGCCCGGCGGCAGCCCGCGCGACAACGCGATATTCCTGACATTCCTGTCGGCCGTGATCCGCGCGGTGGATCTCCACGCGGACCTTCTGAGGATGTCCGCGGCGGGAGCGGGCAACGATCGCCGCCTCGGCGGAAACGAAGCGCCGCCCGCGATAATCTCCATATTCCTCGGCGACGAGCTTTCCGCCGTGATGAAGGAGATCGAAACCGGCAGGGCGGGCAGGAAGACGGGCCGCACGGCGATGAAAATCGGCGTGGACACGCTCCCGCCCATCCCGCGCGACGCGACAGACCGCAACCGCACGTCTCCGTTCGCCTTCACCGGCAACAAGTTCGAGTTCCGCGCGCCCGGCTCTTCGCAGAACTGCTCGGTCAGCCAGACCGTGCTGAACACGATCGTCGCCGAATCGGTGGACGCGATCTGCGACAAGCTCGAAGCCGCCGGCGGCGATTTCAACGAAGAACTCCAGAAACTCCTGCAGCGCCTCATCCGCAAGCACAAGCGCATTCTGTTTTCCGGCGACGGCTACGGCCCGGAATGGCCGCAGGAGGCCGCAAAGCGCGGCCTGCCGAACATGCCCACGACCGTCGAAGCGATCGCGGCCATGTCCGATCCCGCCAACGTGGCGCTCTTCGAACGCTACGGCGTGTATTCGGCGGGCGAGTCAGCCAGCCGCCGCGAAATCGCCGCCGAGGACTACAGAAGCCGCACGCTCATCGAAGGCAGGGTCGCGCTCGAAATCGCCCGCTCCATGATACGCCCCGTCGTGGCCGACGAATTCAGCCGCCTCGCCGCCGCGATCGCGACTGCGGCGAAGGACAGCATCCGCGCCGGCGTGAAAGGCCTGCGCGCGCTCGTCCTGAAACTCGGCGCGGGCCTCGACGACCTGCACGTGAAATGCGAACGGCTCGACAAGACCCTGCGGCGCGGAGATCCGCGCGGCGTAACCGCCGCAGTGCGCGACCTGCGCTCCACGGTGGACGCGCTCGAGGAGCTTGTCGACGATTCGCGCTGGCCGCTTCCGAAATACCGCGAAATGCTTTTCGTGTACTGAAACGGCGGCGCGGGCGGGAAAACGAATGGACGCGCCGCTTTTCAAGCTCGTCTCGGAATTCAAGCCAACCGGCGACCAGCCGGAGGCGATAGAACGCCTCGCCCGGGCGCTCGCGGCGGGCGAGCGGCGCGTGACGCTCCAGGGCGTGACGGGCTCCGGCAAGACGTTCACCATGGCGAATCTCATAAAAGCCGCGAACCGCCCCGTCCTGGTGCTTTCCCACAACAAGACGCTCGCCGCGCAGCTCTTCGCGGAACTGCGCGCATTCTTCCCCGAAAACGCCGTCGAGTATTTCATCTCTTACTACGACTACTACCAGCCCGAAGCGTACATACCCCAGACCGATACGTACATCGAAAAAGACGCGGCGGTGAACGATGAAATCGAACGCTACCGCCTGGGGGCCACAAACGCGCTCATCGGCCGGCGCGACGTGATCGTGGTGGCTTCCGTGTCGTGCATCTACGGCCTCGGCGAGCCGGAAGAATACCGCGACCTCGCCGTGAAGATAAAGACCGGCGACGCCTGCGGACGCGAGGATCTGATAGCGCGGCTCGTCGCCGCGCAGTATTCGCGCAACGACATCGAAGCCGCGCCCGGGAATTTCCGCGTGCGCGGCGACACCGTGGACATATTCCCGGCGTACGCGGCCGACGGCGTGCGCGTGGAGTTCTTCGGCGACGAAGTGGAATCCATCCGCACCCTCTCCGTGCCGGACTTCAAGGCCGGCGTCCGCCATCCCGCATTCGTCGTCACGCCCGCCAAGCAGTTCGTCATGCCGCGCGAAAAGATGGAAGCCGCATTCTCCCGCATCGAGGAGGAACTGAAGGAACGGCTCGAGTGGTTCGAGGCGCACGGCAAACTCCTCGAGGCGCAGCGGCTGCGCGAACGCACGAACTACGACATCGAAATGATGCGGCAGCTCGGCTACTGCAACGGCATTGAAAACTACTCGCGCCCGCTCACGGGCCGCGCCCCGGGCACGCCGCCGCAGTGCCTGCTGGACTACTTCCCGCCGGATTTCCTCACGATAATCGACGAATCCCACGCGGCGGTGCCGCAGATCCGCGCAATGTACAACGGCGACCAGGCGCGCAAATCGAAACTCGTCGACTACGGCTTCAGCCTGCCGTCGGCAAAGGACAACAGGCCGCTGACATTCGACGAATTCGACCGCCGCGTGGGGCAGGTCGTCTTTGCTTCCGCCACGCCCGGCGAATACGAATACTCCGTTTCAACGACAGTCGCGGAGCAAGTCATCCGCCCGACGGGGCTGCTGGACCCGCCTGTCGAAATCCGCCCGCTCGACGGGCAGATCGACGACCTTATCGCAGAGGTCCGCGCGACGGCGGAACGCGGCGACAGAACGCTTGTGACGACCCTCACCAAAAAGTCTGCGGAAAACCTCGCCGCATACCTGCGCGAAACCGGGATGCGCGTGGAATACCTCCATTCCGGGATCGACGCGATAGAGCGCGTCGCGATACTCGGCAGGCTGCGCAAGGGCGAGTTCGACTGCCTTGTGGGCATCAACCTCCTGCGCGAAGGACTGGACTTTCCGGAAGTCGCACTCGTCGCGATTCTCGACGCCGACAAAGAAGGCTTCCTGCGTTCAACGACTTCGCTTGTGCAGACCGCGGGGCGCACGGCCCGTCACGTAAACGGACGCGTAATCCTGTACGCCGACCATGAGACGGACGCGATAAAAGAACTTCTCGCAATCACGGAACGGCACCGCGCCAGACAGATTGCGTGGAACAAGGCGCACGGAATCGTACCGAAATCCGCGAAACGCGCCGTAAACGAAAGCGTGTACGTATACGCGCAGACGCGCAAGGACGCGCCGGGCTTCCGGATGGCGGCGGAAAAAGACGCCGCCTACGATACGGCCGAAACGATTTCCCAGCTGCAGCGCGAAATGCTCGAAGCGGCGGACGCGCTTGAATTCGAGCGCGCCGCGTATCTGCGCGACCAGATACGCGAACTCCAGCTCGACGCGGCGGAAGAAGAAAAGCCGGCCTCAAAAAAAAGCGGCAGGCGCAAAACAAGGAACGCCCGACACTAAGGGTTTAAGTGTTTGAGTATTTGAGTGTTTGAGTGTTTGAGTTGGCAGGGCGCGAGACGTCAGACGAGAGACGAGAGAGCTATTGACAGACAATCCGCTCTGCCATGATGCAAACTGCCGTGAACGTCCGCCTACCATGCGAGAGCTGCGGAAACATCGTTTAATTCATTCGTCGGCACTGAAGTCAATTGATCCATTACCGGCTGGCGGAATTCATACCACCGGTTGGTTTCGCCGACGGAAAAGTATTCGGCCCGGATCTTTTCACAGAGGTTTTTTCTCTGGATGCTCATGCCGTATCCAGGAACGGAAGCGGCAAGGCGTTTGTCAAACGATGCTGCCCTCGCGGGGAACTTGTCCGCAAGGAACCAGTCGAGCCTGTTCAGCCTGTCTTTGAAAACGGTATTGGTGGAAGCGGCGGCAAACGCCTTGGACGCCGCGCCGTATTTCATGTTTTTGAACGTGAACAGCCAGTCCACATTTGCCGGAGCGTTTGTGAATGCGTCGTGTATCGCGTAAAGATCGTTTGTTGACATCTGTCCGCCTGCGAATATGCACAGCGCCTCGTCGCGTATTGCATCCATGCAGGAGTTCATTGCCTTTGCCGCGACCGCACGCTTTCTGCCGTCATCCGGGAAGTCCTTTAGAAAATTCATCACAACATGCGATGCGAACACCTGTATGGAATCTTCCCCCATACGGGTTTGCAGTTCGTCGCGCGATATTTCGCAACGGCTTACCGCTTCCGCCGTGTCCCAGTAATTGTCTATCATGGCGTATATCGCGTCGATTGCCTCGTTTGTCGAAATGCTGCATTCGCGCGCCGCCACCATGACTGGAATCATCGATATTTCGCGCGGCGGCATCCCCGGCCTGATTTCAGCCTCGAACGGGTCGCGCATGTCGCAGCCCCCGTCGTATCTGAAACATATCGTATGGGCGAGCGAATTAGTGTCGAACGACGCCTGTACCGCGCCTGCCGCAAAAATCGCCATAACAGTTGCAATGCAATGTTTCATGTGTTCTCCTTTCGTTTACATGTTCAATCGGTGTATGGAGGAAATCGCGCATTCCCGCCATTTACCCGCAGGGAATCGAATCCTACGCCTAAAGACGCAGGCCGCCATTGGCTTCTGCCGTTTATCAAAACCCTTCTGTGTCCCATTATGCTCTGTCTTGGTATGTCGGTTTTATTGTCCATGCTGTTGCCGCACATCAAAAGAGCCTCTATTAAATATTTCTGCTCTTTGCCGGCCGCATAGAACCTTGTTCCGCTTCCGCCAGACCAGTCTCCATACTCCCAATGTTCGTTTACCAGGCCCTCAAACATATAGGAGTTGTCATCGTATGCCGACCTGAATATGTCCGGCCAGCCGCAAATATGTCCTATCTCATGGGCGATTGTATGCTGAGCTGCTTTTTTGGATACAACAATGCCTCCTTTGTCTGCAAATGCCGCTATGCCATTGCGGAACACGGTATTTGTGGTTGCAATCCCATGTACAAAATACAATTCCACACCACCGGTGTTTTTCATGATATTTACAAGGTTGCTGATAGAATCCATTGATTCGTATTTTATATCCACGCAATCGTTTATGTTCGTCCTTGCGATTGCTCCGTCAATCTCGAACGACACTCCGATTTGCCGGTATATGTCGTTGGCTCTGTCCACCATAGAATATATTTCCGAATCGGTGAACGGCGTATATTTGCTTTCTTCCTC
>CACYEO010000152.1 GCA_902773475.1 uncultured bacterium
GTGAAGCGGTTTGGCAGGGCGCGTTGTCCCTAACGCGCCGCGCAAGCGGTGTCGCGACGGCTTCGGCGCGCAAGCTGCGGATTTGCGGTTTCGGGGGCGAAATGGTAATATAGCGCGCATGAAATTCCGTGTAAGCGTACCGGCGACTTCCGCAAATGTCGGCCCGGGATTCGACGTGATGGGAATCGCGTTCGACATATACAACCGTTTCACCTTCGATACGGACGTCTCCGGCGTGGAGATAACCGGGTGCGAAGAGGCTTTCCGCAATCCGGCGGACAACCTTGTCTTGCAGGCCGCGAACGAGACTATGCGGCGCTTCGGCAGGCTTCCGCCCGCAAACCTGCGCCTGCACATAGACGCCGACCTGCCCGTTTCCGGCGGTCTCGGGTCGTCTTCCACGTGCATCGTCGCGGGCATAATGGCTGCGAACGAAATCGGCGGATTCAAGATGTCGCAGGAGGACGTCCTGCGCCTTGCGACCGCGGTGGAAGGCCATCCGGACAACGTGGCGCCGGCGATCCTCGGCGGCTTCGTGGCGTCCGTGGTGCAGGACGATCTCGTTTTCTGGCACCGCAACGAAATCTCGCCGCGCGTGGAATTCTACGTGATGATTCCGGACCACCGCGTGTCCACCGAAGAGGCGCGCGCGATCCTTCCCGACTCGTATTCGCGGCGCGACTGCATCTACAATCTTTCGCGCGTGCCGATCCTCGTGGAAGGCCTGAAGCACGCGGACGCGCGCCTCATCCGCGCCGGATGCCGCGACCGCATACACCAGGAGTTCCGCGCAAAGCTCACCCCCGACTGCGACAGGATGCTTGAATGGATCCCCTGCTGCGGCGAGGCCGCCGCCGCGTACATATCCGGATCCGGACCCACGCTGTGCGCCATAGTCGTGGACGACGACGGATCCTTCCAGCGCATGGCGGAGGAATACACCGCCGGACTGAAACTCCGCTGGACCATACGCAAGGTGCACGTGAATCTCGTCGGCGCGCAGGTGCGCCCGCTTTCCTGAAGGAGAACAGCAGATGGAACTTTCGCCCCTCACCGCGATAACGCCGATCGACGGACGCTACGCATCGAAGACCGCAGCGCTTCGCGAGGTTTTTTCCGAATACGGACTGATAAAGCGCCGCGTGAAAGTCGAATGCGCGTGGCTCGCAGCCCTCTGCGCCGAGCCGGGAATCCCCGAATGCGCGCCGCTTTCCGGCGAAGAGCAGGCCCTGCTCGCCGCGGTCGCCGACGGCTTTTCCGAGGCGGACGCCGCCCGCGTGAAGGAAATCGAGCGCACCACGAACCACGACGTCAAGGCCGTCGAGTATTTCATAAAAGAGAAGATCGCCGGCACGCCGCTCGCGCCGCGCTCCGAATTCGTCCATTTCGCCTGCACGTCCGAAGACATCAACAACCTCTCCCACGCGCTCATGCTGCGCGACGGACTCGCCGCGCTGCGTCCGCAGATGGACGCCGTGGCCGGCAAGATCGCGGAGTTCGCGCACGCCAACGCCGCCGTGCCCATGCTGGCGCACACCCACGGCCAGCCGGCGTCGCCCACCACGCTCGGCAAGGAATTCGCCGTGGCCGCCGCGCGTCTGCGCGCCGCCGCCGCGGCGGCCGGCGCCGTGGCGATCCCCGCCAAGCTCAACGGCGCCGTCGGCAACTTCAACGCGCACCTCGCGGCCTACCCCGACGTCGACTGGGAGGCTCTCGCCGAAGGCGTGATATCCTCCTTCGGGCTGAAGCGCAACCGTCTCACAACCCAGATCGAACCCCACGACGGCATCGCGGAACTCTTCGACGCGCTCGCGCGCTGGAACACGATACTCGTGGATTTCGACCGCGACGTGTGGACCTACATTTCGATGGGATATCTCAAGTCCCGCCCCGTGAAAGGCGAAGTCGGCTCCTCCACCATGCCGCACAAGGTGAACCCGATCGACTTCGAAAACTCCGAAGGCAACCTCGGCCTTGCAAACGCCGTGCTCGGACACCTCGCGCGCAAACTGCCCGTGTCGCGCATGCAGCGCGACCTCACCGACTCCACCGCGCTCCGCAACATGGGCTCGGGTTTCGCGTACATGGCGATCGCGGCGGCGTCCACGCTAAAAGGCCTCTCGAAAATCGAAGTGAACCGCGAGAAGCTCGCCGCGGACCTCGACGGCGAATGGGAGGTCCTCGCGGAGCCGGTGCAGACCGTGATGCGCAAGGCCGGGCTGGCCAATCCGTACGAAAGGCTCAAGGAGCTTACGCGCGGAAAGCGCATGACAGGCGAAGCGATGCGCGCGTTCGTATCGTCGCTCGAACTTCCCGCCGCGGACAAGGAGCGCCTGCTTGCCCTGACCCCGGCGGCCTACACCGGCATGGCGGAGAAGCTCGCGGCGCTCGTCTGAGCGCCGCCGGCGGAGATGGCGTGCCGTGGCGCTGCGCGTGACAGACCGCGTTCTCGAAGAGATCCGCGCGCGCACGGATCTCGCGGAGCTTGTGGGTTCGCGCGTGGAACTTCGCCGCGCGGGTTCCGACTTCAAGGCGTGCTGTCCGTTCCACCATGAAAAGACGCCTTCCTTCGTGGTCCATCCCGACAAGGGATACTACCACTGTTTCGGCTGCGGAAAATCCGGCGACGCCATAACGTTCGTCATGGAGACGGACGGCCTGCCGTTCGCGGAGGCCGTCAGGAAGCTCGCCGAGCGCTGCGGCGTGAAGATCGAAGAGGAAGACGACGGACGTTCGGAGCTGCGCGCGCGGCTCTATTCGCTCCATGCGGAAATATCGGCGTTCTTTTCGCGCTGTCTTGCGAAAACCGCCGAGGCCGCCCCGGCGCGCGCATATCTCGAACGGCGCGGCCTCGACGCCGGAACGGTCGAGCGCTTCAAAATCGGATACTGCCCGTCCTCCCCCGCCGCGATATCGACGTGGGCGGAGAAACACGGCTATTCGCCGGAAGAACTCGCCGCCGCCGGCGTGCTCCTCCCGCCGCGCGTCTCCGGGGGAAGGCCGTTCAACCGGTTCGCAGGCCGGCTGATGTTTTCCATATCAGACAGGCAGGGCCGCGTGACGGCGTTCTCCGGCCGCGTTCTCGACAAAGCCTCGTCCCCCGCCAAATACGTCAATTCGCCGGAAACCGCGATATTCGTGAAATCGCGCACGCTCTACGCCCTGGATCTCGCGGCGCGCGAAATCGTCAAGACGCCGCGCCGCGAAGCCATAGTGTGCGAAGGGCAGATCGACGTGATCCGCTGCCACGCCTGCGGCTTTCCGCAGGCCGTGGCGTCGCAGGGGACCGCGTTCACGGAAGAGCATGTGAATCTCCTGAAGCGCGTTGCGGATTCAGCCGTTCTGATATTCGACGGCGACGCCGCCGGACGGAAAGCCGCCATACGCACAGGCGCGCTTTTCCTGAAGGCCGGCATACCCGTTCGCGCCGCAACGCTGCCGCAGGGCGAAGATCCCGATTCGTTCCTCCTTGCGAAAGGCGCGGACGCTTTCAAGGCGGTTCTCGATTCCGCCGAGTCGATAGTCTCGTTCCAGACGCGCACGCTTCTGGCGGCGGAGGAAGATCCGAAATCCGCCGGAGCCGTCCAGCGCACCGCGCGCGCGGTGCTTGAAACCGTCGCCGGATGCGACGGCGCGGTTTTGCGCGAAGCGCTCGTTTCCGAGCTTGCCGCTCTTATCGCCATCCCCCGCTCCGCGCTTGAAGACGATCTTGCGCGTCTGCAGGAAAAACGCCGCTCGCGCGAACGCGCGCGGAAGGAGGAGCGCAGGACGGAGGTTCCGCCGCGGGAATCCGCGGAGGCCTCCGGCGCGCCGCCGCCCGGCGAAGCCGCCCCTGGCGCGGAGGCTCCCGGCGAGGCGCCGGAGATTCCGCCGGAACTCGACGCGTCGTCGCCCGCAAACAATCCGCCACCGGCGGAAGAACGCGCGCTCTGCGAATTTCTCGTGGAGCATTCGCTCGACTCCGGCATCGCCGAAACGGTGCGCGAGTCCCTGCCGGAAGCGGTGCGCCTGCATCCGTTCACGCGCAGATTCGTTTCCGCGTGGCTCGGAGAAGCCTCAGGCTCAAACCCGTCCGCGCTCGTGGAACTGTTCTCGTCGGCCGGGCCTGCGGAGCGCGCGTGGATGGACGGAGCGCTCGGGACGCGCGGCAAGACCGTGTTTTCGGAACTGCCCCCGGAAAAGGTCCTGCGCGATTTTCTGCGCAGGCTGTGGGCGGCGGAAGCCGACAGACGGCGCGAAGAGCTCCCGGCCGAGTCCACGCAGGACACGGATCGCGAGCGGCTCGGATATTCGCTGATGGCGCGCAAGTTCCGCCGCGCACCGTGGAAGACGGCCGCAGACGCCTTTGCGGCGCTCGCGCGCGCTGGCGGCCTCTCTGCCGCGGACGCCGCGGACGCCGATTCTTCAGACGGCGAGGGACTTGACGGCTGACTCGAAGCCGGGGAACGATTCCGAAAGTATTTCGGCGTTGCGCACCGTCACGCGCTCCGGCGAGCGCAGCCCTGCAAGCGACATCGACATTGCAAGCCTGTGGTCGCCGCCGGCGTCGGCCGTGCCGCCTTTGAGCGTTCCGCCGGATATGCGGAAGCCGTCGGGCGTTTCTTCCGCTTCCGCGCCCAGCGCGCGCAGCGAACGGACGATCGCGGCGATCCGGTCGGTCTCTTTGTAGCGCAGCTCCTCCGCGCCGCGCACCGCGGTTTCGCCTTCCGCGAAAGCGGCGGCGACGGCGAGCGCGGGGAATTCGTCTATCGTGCGCACCACGAGATCGCCGCCGATCTCCATCCCCTTCAGCGCGCCGGAGCGCAGCGTTATGTCGCCGACAGGTTCGCCTGCGGAGACGGTGCGGCCTGATATCGAAACATCCGCCCCCATCGCGGACAGGCAGTCGAGGATGCCGGTGCGCCCGGGGTTGATTCCGCAATTGCGGATCGTCACGCGCGATCCTGGGACGATTGCGGCGGCGGCGAGAATGAACGCGGCGCTTGAAATGTCGCCTGCGAGCCTGCAGTGCAGCGGTTCCAGCGGACGCGAAAGCGGTTTCACGCGCACCGCGCACGGCGCGGCGTCAGGCGCGGCGGCTACGTCCGCGCCCATTGCGGAAAGCATGCGTTCGGTGTGGTCGCGCGACGGGCCGGGTTCGCGTATGACGCTTTCGCCCGACGCCGCGAGCGCGGCGAGAATCAGGCACGATTTCACCTGCGCGCTTGCGACGGGAATGGATCCGTCGAACGGCGCGAGCGGTTTCGAGGCGTCGCGCGCCTTGAAATCCAGCGGCGCGAACCCGCCTGCGGACGAAGCCTCCGCGCCCATCTGCGCGAGCGGTTCGAGAATGCGCGACATCGGGCGGCGGCGGAGGCCCGCGGAACCGTCCAGCCGCGCGGCCGAGCCTGTCATGGCGAGCGCGCCCGCGAGCAGGCGCATCGTGGTTCCGGAATTGCCGCATTGCGCGACCGCGCCCTCGCGCGGGAACCGGCGCGTGCCCGTCCCCTTCACGCGCAGAACGCCGCCGTCGAGCGAGGACTCCACCCCCAGCGCGCCGAGCGCGCCGAGCATCGCGCGCGTCACGCCGCTGTCCGGAAACGATGAAATTTCCGACTCGCCTTCCGCGAGGGCTGCGAAAAGCGCGGCGCGGTGCGCGAGGGATTTGTCGCCAGCCGGCGAAAATTCCCCGCAAAGCGGTTTGGATGCGCGGTCGAACGAAAGATCCATGCTATTTTCTCTTTTTGAAAAAAGGCGAAGATTTTTTCTGCGGAGCGAGCCGCGCGGCGAGTTCGGCGTCGAGCCGGAACACGGCGAAGCCGCGCAGTTTCGCGCGCTTTGCAATCTGCATCTGCGTGTTCAGCTGCGTCGCGTCGAGCCGCGATTCGTTCGCCCCGCTGCCGATTCCGATTACGGTTTTCCCGGGGCGTCCGTTCTCCAGGACCATCGATGCGAAAACCACGGCGTTTTCCGTGTAGCACCTCGGCGACACGAAAGACACGAGATTTTCGTCTGTCCATGTTTTTGCGTCCTGGCCCACCGCGGCCTGAGACGACGGACGCGGAAACACGGCGACGGAAAGCTCCACCTCCGGATTCGCGGCCTTCACGTCCTCCGCGATCAGCCGCAGAAGCGACGTCAGGCGTTTCGTCCCCTGCTCTTTGCGCTTCGGCGTTTTCAATTCGCCCGTGCCGTAGCGGAAGTAGTCGAGCTCCACGCCGTCCACGCCTTTGCGCACCAGCGCGATTGCGTCGCGGCGGACCGCCGCGCGGTCTTTTGCGGAATCGGGCGAGCGTTTTGTCTCGCCGAAAGCGATGAACCACGCATGGACTGCGATTTTGCGTTTTTTGCAGGCGCGCAGGGCCGAATCGAAATAGGGGCTGTCGGAGCGGATGAACAGAGTGTTGAAACCTGCGGCCGCGAGCCGCGCCGCCATGCCGTCCCATCCCTTCGGATCGAGCGGCATTCCGGTGCTCCACACTCCGCGCACCGGAACGCCGGAGGGCGGTTTCGCGGCGCCTTTGCGCATCGGGGCGGGGGGAATGGCGTTGGCGTACCACACGCCTCTGTCGGTTTCGATCGCGCCTGCGACGCCTGTGGGCCGCATGTGCGGATCGTAGAGCGTCGCCGCCACGCGGGCGTGCAGCGCGTTCGCTCCGCCAGGCAGGGACGGCGGATGCGCGCCGCCCGTCTCGTAGGTGGCGAGCGTCGTTCCCGACGGCGAAACGAGCGCGGCGGAGTCCACCCGCGTCCACGCGCCGGGCTTCACGCCCATGAAAGCGGCGAGTTCCGGATCGTCGCAATGCCCGACAACGATCTTTCCGCCTCCGGCGCAGAACTTGCGGATGCCGTCCATGTCGGACGGTTCGAAAAATCTGACCGCCGCGCCGATGCGCTCGAGTATCCGCGCGCGCGGCAGTCCCGGCGTCACGACACCCGTCGTGGGCTTCACGAGCGAGGCCGAGATTTTCCCTGAGGCCGGGAGCTTCTTCGCCTTCAGCGCGGCGGACGTCAGCGTGCCCCACGCGGACACGCGCACCTTCGTGAAGGATTGCGGCGGCGCGCCTGCGCATCCCGCGAAGGAATCGAGCGGTATGTATACGCGCGAGCCGTTTTTGGCCGGCGGTATCTCCGGGGCGGCGCGCCATTCGCCGGAACCGTCGCGCAGATGAACGACGAACGCTTTCAGCACGCGCCCGCGGGCGATGCGCGCATTGGCGGAGCCGAGGTCGAGCGCGAGCACTTCGGCGCCGGGCGCGGCGGTGAGGTTCGTTTCGTATATGTCGCGGTCGGGCAGGCGCTTCCACGCGGATGCGGAAAGCGCGAGCGCGGCGAGCGCGGCGGAGAGTGCGGTCTTTGCGTCCATGTTCTTCAGAGTCCGAGCCAGGCGCGGATGCGCGTGGCGAATGCTGGGTCGAGGCGTTTCTTTTCTTCGCGTACTGCCGACGAAAGTTCGTCCACTTTCGCGGAGACTTCTTTCAGCGCGGCGTCGAATCCGTCGAGATGGCGTTTCATTCCGGCGGGGTCGATTTCGATGAAGCGCGGCGTCTGCGCCGCCGTCTGGAAACATCTGGGGTCGTTTGCGTAGCGGGTCAGGCAGCGTCTGGCCTGCATTTTGAAATCGGCCGAGAGCGCGGCGGCGCGCGCGAACAGTCCTTTTTTTCCGTAGAGGCGGCCGCGCATGAGCGCGGCGTCCGGCGCTTCTTCGATTTCGACGGTGAATCCTTTGGCGGGATCGAACGGCGGAACGCTGACGGAGAGTTCGACTTCCCGCCCGGAGAAACTCCATCCGGCGTCGCGGCCGTCCACGGCCGCGCGCGCGGGCGGCGGTTCGCACGGAAGCCTTATCGTCCACGCGCGCTCTTTGCATCCGCCGCGGAACGCGCCTTCGCGCGGGAAAACGGAAATGCGGATTTTTCCGTTTTCGCGCTTGAACGAGAAACGCGTGAAGGCGCAGTTCCGCCCATAGTCCGCGCTTGCGCCGTCGTCCTCGTAGAGCGCACCTTCGCCTGAATCTGCGCCCGGCGCTATCAAGAGTTCCATCCTGCGGCATTCGTCCTGCGCGGTTCCAAGGTTGGAGATTTCCTTTCCGTACATCGGAATCATCGAACCGGGACGGATGAAATGCGGATTTTCGAAAAGCGTCCACGCGCGCCGCACGGTGCGGCCTCCGTCCACGATGTCTCCCGTGGCGGCGTCGTACCATTTGCCTCCGGGCAGCCATACGTCCACGCGGGTCAGGCCGTCCGCCGGATCCGCCGGATCGGCCGCCGTCACGGCGAGGATGGAATCGCCGAACATGTACTGGCGAAGATCGCGCCTGTACGCTTCGGGGCTTTCCGGCCAGTCGTAGTACATCGGGCGGCATATCGACACTCCCGTGTCGGCGGCCTGGCGGGCCGCAGTGTAGATGTACGGCGCGAGAGCGTAGCGCAGGCGCATCGCTTCGCGCATGTGGCGGCAGACGCCGGGATACATCCAGATGCGGCGTTCGAGCGCGGGGTCTTTCATTGAATGCGTCTTGAAGACAGGCGTGAACACCCCGGACTGGAGCCAGCGCAGGAACAGTTCCGGATCGCTGCCGAGTCCGCAGTTGTTGTAGAATCCGCCTATGTCGTGCCCCCAGTATCCGTAGCACACGTTCGCCGCCGTCGCCGTGAAGTACGGAATGGCCTGCAGCATTTTCCACGAGGCCGCGCTGTCGCCCGAGAAGCCGACCTGGTAGCGGTGCGAACCGAGACCTCCCCAGCGGTGGTAGATGAACGGTCGCTTCCCGCCGCGCGCGGAATGTTTTGCGAAAAGGAAGTTCAGCCAGAATGTCGAACTCAGCCCTTTGATCTGCCTGTCTGTCGCCCACTGCTGCCAGTCGAGCCACCAGAAGTCCACGCCCTGTTCTTCGAGCGGCGAGATGACGGCCTTGAAATACGCGTCCGCCCATTTTTTCTCGCCGATGCGGTACGGCACGGATTCTCCGGGCCTGTTCCACCCGTATTCGCGGCAGAACGCCGCGTAGCATGCTTCGTTGGTGCGGATTCCGGAAGCAGGATGCAGGTTGAGCGCGGTCTTCAGGCCCAGCGAGTGCATCCGCTTCATGAAGCCCGCCGGATCCGGGAAGTAGCGGCTGTTCCAGGTGTAGCCCGTCCAGCCGGTGCGCTGGCCGAATTCGTCGTGGGCTATGCGGCCTTTTCCGTCCGTGACGCCGTCGCCCATTTCCCAGGTCTCGTGCCAGTCCATGTCGACTATCACGACATCTATCGGAACTCCCATCGATTTCATGTCGTCGACGAGATCTTCGAGCTCAGAATCGGAATATGCCCAGTATCTGCTCCACCAGTAGCCGAACGCCCAGCGCGGAGGCAGCGGAATCTTCCCCGCGACTTTCACGTAATCGGAGAGCGCGGCCTTGTAGTCGTGCCCGTAGCCGAAGAAGTACAGATCCTGCCGCGCCCCTTCCGGGCGCGCCGCCACCCATTCTTCCGGAGTTCCGGCGTCCGTGAACACGTGGTTTCTGGAATCGTCCACTACCGCCCATCCGTCGCGCGAGAGTATCCCTTTGCCCATGCGCGGCATGAGTTTCGCGAAACCCGTCACGCGGTCGAGCGTGCGCGCCGTGCCCAGGAGGTTGCCTTTGTCGTCGTCGCCGGGCCGCCACTTGAAGCCGGCGCCTTCCACGGAAAGATTGTCTTTCGTGAAGCGCCCGCCGCCGGAATACGACACCTTCAGCGCGCCGGTGTCGATTTCGACGCCTCCGCCGGCGAATGTCTTTTTCACGCCGGGCACGTCCGGCAGGTCGCGGTTGATGAATGTCAGAGTTGGCCGGTCTTCGAATTTTCCGCCTTCCGCCCATTCCATTCTCACAAGGCGCGGAGCGAGCACGGTGAACCGCGCGTCTCCCGAAACGATTTTCTCCGATGCTCCCGCCGCGAGGGCCGCTGCTGCGGCGAGCGCGGCTGTCTTGAGTTCCAGCATTTCCGTTGTCCTCTTCTTGCGGCGGGCCGGCCCGCCGGCGCTTATTTCACGACTTCAATCCCGTCCGGAACTTCATAGTGGAATTTCGGCTTTCCGTCCTTGCCGCGCTTCCAGCCGGCCTTGACGACGCCGCGCGGCGTTTTGCATTCCGCCTCGAAGCTTTCGACCCCGTCGATGAAATGCGGACGGAACGCGACCTTCTTGAAGCCGGGTTCGAGAATCTTTATTCCCGCCGCATACTCGTAGCCCCACGCGGAGAAGTCGCCGAACATTATGTGGTTGCGCGAAGCTCCCCCGTCATACGTCTCCCACAGGCAGTCGTAGCCGTTTTTCACGAAGTTCATGAAGCCAAGGCCGGAGTCCGTCGTGATAAGTTTCCAC
>CACYEO010000153.1 GCA_902773475.1 uncultured bacterium
GGCGTCCGCGCGTTCAAAGTAGCCATGCATTTCAAACTCGCCACACCAAAGCGGGAATGGATTATGGTGAATTACGCAGATGCGCCCCGCTGACGGCGCGGCGTTCTTCGGGGTTGGCGCGGCGGCGGGGGTGTGGTATAATCGGCTGCGGATGGACACGCGGAAGACACCTGCCGCAAGGGCGCTCGTGACGGCGTCTTACAGCGGCTACTATATTTTCGAGCGCTCCGGCGACGGCGCGACCGGCGTGGCGCGTCTCAAACGCGGCGCGTTCCGCTCGCGCGATCCGCTTTCAGTGCCCGTGGCAGGCGATTTCGTGGAGCTGGAGCCGAACCCCGCCGGCGAAAGCAGAATCCTTTCAGTCTGCCCCCGCAAGACCGCTTTCATCCGCCGCGATCCGTCCGGCTCCGGGCGCCGCGCGCAGGTGCTTGCGGCGAATTTCGACTATGTCTTCATATTCGCGGGATGCGACCGGCCTTTCGCGCCCGGAAGATTGGAACGCGCGTTCGCGCTGTCGCGCCAGAGCGGAGCGGAGGCGGTCGTCGTCCTTTCAAAGGCCGACCTTGCGGATGCGCGCGAACTGGAGGAGCTTGCGGAATGCGCGCGGCGCGCGGCGCCGGGCGCGGCGGTCGTGCCGCTGAGTTCAAAGACCGGCGCAGGCGTGGAGACGCTGCGCGCGCTGCTCGCCCCCGGGCGCGTTGCCGTGCTTCTGGGCGAAAGCGGCGCGGGGAAGTCGACTCTCCTCAACGCTCTTGCGGGAAAGCGCGTGGCGGATACCGGGGAAGTGCGGGCGAAGGACGCCAAGGGGCGGCATACGACTACGGCCCGCGAATTCTCGAGGCTGCCTTCCGGCGGCGCGGCGATCGACACTCCCGGTCTGCGCGAAATAGGCCTGCACGAGGCTGCGGAGGGGATCGGCGACGCTTTCGCGGACGTTGAAAGTCTGTTCGCCGGATGCAGATTTTCCGACTGTTCGCACGGCAGCGAGCCGGGGTGCGCCGTGCGCGCCGCCATCGAAGACGGTTCTCTCGACCCTGAGCGCTGGGAGTCCTATTTGAAATATTCCGCCGAATCGCGCTCGCGCGGGCGCGAGCGGCGCGGCGGATGGAGGAAGGCGCGCCGCTGAAAACGGCGCCGGAAAGAAAGGAGCGCGGACATGAAAATAACATTCTACGGAGCCGCAAGAACGGTGACCGGTTCGATGCACCTCGTCGAGGCCAACGGGAAACGGATCCTTCTCGACTGCGGCCTGTACCAGGGCCACCGCAAGGAGGCGTTCGAGAAGAACAGGCACATGCCAGTGGATCCGCAGGGAATCGACGTCGTCGTGCTGTCGCACGCGCATATCGACCATTCCGGCAACATACCGCAGCTCGCGCGGTGCGGCTTCCGCGGCAAAGTCGTCTCGCGCCCCGCCACGCGCGACCTGTGCGAAGTGATGCTGCGCGATTCGTGCTTTCTCCAGATGCGCGATCTGCAGTACGTAAACGAAAAGCGCAGACGCCAGGGCAAGCATCTTTTCGAGCCGCTCTACACGGAAGAGGACGTGGATGCGATAATGCGCCGTTTCGAGTGCGTTCCGATGAAGCGGCAGCACGACCTTGGAAACGGAGTTTCGCTCGTCTTCCACAACGCGGGCCATATTCTGGGTTCGGCGATCGTGCAGCTCGACGTGCGCGAGCCGGGCGGGAAGTCGAAGCGTCTGGTCTTCAGCGGAGACCTCGGCCAGGCGGGGCAGCCCATACTGCGCCGCAGCGAGTGCCCGCAGGGCGCGGACGCGATAATCGTGGAATCGACCTACGCAGACCGTCTGCACCCGTCGGCGGACGACGTGTCGGGACGTCTGAAATCCTACATCGACGATATCGTGCGCATGAGGGGGAAACTTCTCATCCCCGCTTTCAGCGTGGGGCGCACGCAGCAGATACTCTATTTCCTGAACCGCCTGTACCGCGCGGGACGCATACCCGCCGTGCCCGTGTACATCGATTCGCCGCTTTCCATGAAAGCCACGGAGATATACCGCAGGCACCGCGAGTGCTACAACGAAGATTCCTGCGAAATTCTGCGCGGCGGCGAGGATCCGCTGTCTTTCCCCGGCTTGAAGTTCCTTGAAACGCCGGAGCAGTCCATGTCGCTGAACTCCGCGCGCGGGCCGATGGTGATAATCGCGGCAAGCGGCATGTGCGAAGGCGGGCGCGTGGTGCACCATCTGAAGGAATGCCTCGGCGACATGCGCAATATCGTGCTGTTCGTGGGATTCCAGGCGGAGGGGACTCTCGGCAGGAGGATCGTCGAAAGCGAGCCCGGAGAGCGGTTGAAACTTCTCGGCGAGGAGCGCGCGATCTCCGCGCGCGTGCAGACGATAAACGCGCTCTCCGCGCATGCCGACCGCAACGGCCTGGAGGAATGGATAGACGGCGTGAAGGGCGATTCCGTGAAAAAGGCCTTTGCCGTGCATGGTGAAGACGACAGGGTGGAAGCGATGGCCCGCATCGCGCGCGAACACGGAATCCCTGAAACGTACGCCCCCGTCCCGGGGCAGTCTTTCATCGTGTAGAACCGGCCGCGCCGCCGTCGCGCAGGCGAAGAAGCTCTTCTTCCCGGCGGTCGAGGACTTCCACGAGATACGGGGCGTGCCCCCCGCGGCAGAAAAGTCCGTGCACCGCGCCGGGTCCTTCCGAGGCGATCACGTCTTCGACAAGGCGGATCATGTCTTTCGTTATTTTCAGCCCCGGTATGAAAACCGGGATTCCTGGCGGGTACGGAACGAGGAACTGCGAGGCGATCCGCCCTTCCGACTCTTTGATAGTGACGAGCTCGCCGTCGCAGAGCGCGGCATCGTGCGGAAGCACCGCGGGCTGCACCGAAACCGCGGCGGTCACGGCGCGCGCGCCGCGGGGGTCGCGCGGCTGCTGCGGCTGGCCGATGAGCCGCTTGTACTGGCGGCACACGCGGAAAAGGTATTCGAAGTGCTCCTCGGCCGTTCCGGCGGTGACGAGAAACAGTATCGTGCAGGCGCTCGATTTCTCCCACTGGATGTGCGCTTTCAGCAGCGCCTTGCGGAATTCGGCGCACGCCTGCGGCGTTTTGAGCATGAGGACGATTTTCAGCGGATCTTTCATGTAGCCGGCCGCGCGCCAGTCGACGCCCGGCCCGGCGATTTCCTCCAGACCCGCGAAGCAGGAGCTTTCCGGCTTTCCGCATTCGTCGGCGACTCTTTTGCGGAACGCGGCGGCCCAGCGTATGCGTTCGTCTATGATCTTCGCCCCCTCGAGACGCATCTGCACGCCCGCCGCGTCGAGCGCGGCGAGGAAGGGATAGTGCGGCGAAGTCGAATGCCAGTAGCGGAGGAATTCGTGCAGATCGTGCGAAAATTTTTCGTAGCTGCCGCGCCCGTGCAGCGAGAACCTGCGCCTGAGCCAGCGGAACGCCGGGGAGTTGTCGTCTTCGAGAAGCCTCTTGAACCGCGTCGAAACGTGGATCATGGAAGCTTGCGAAAACGCGGCGAGCGTCTTGTGCGTGGACTGGACGGAAAAGTGCGCCCCTCCGGTTTCGCTCACCGCGTTGTAGCGGACCTTGTCGCCGCTTCCGCGCCCGAAAGTGTAGAAAGGGTGGAAGGCGAGATACGCGGCCCAGGCTTCGTCCGCGTAGAAAAGGACGCCTTCGCGTTCGCAGGCGCGCGCGATTTCCCATACGGGATAGAGGATGCCTTCGTAAGTGCAGGTGGTCAGGATCAAAAGCCGCGGCTTTTCCCGTCCGGGCGCGTCCTTCAGCGCGTTGCGCACGTCTTCGGGCGCGGCCGGCCCCCACACGCCCAGCGCGGCGTTCCACCGCGCAGGAAGATAGCGCGGGATCGCGCCGGACGTGACGATCGCGTGATGGACGCTCTTGTGGCAGTTGCGGTCCACCAGCACGGTCTCGCCGGGCCGCAGAAGCGTCATGAGCATCGCCTTGTTGGACGTGGACGTCCCGTTCGTGACGTAGCAGCTCTGCGCCGTGCCGAATATCTCGCTCGTGAGTTTCTGCGCTTCCGACAGCGGTGTGCGCGATTCGGGGCTTGAAAGATCTCCGAGCGACTCTACCGAAACGGAAAGATCGTTGCGGAAAATCGCTTCGCCCAGAGAATCGGAGAATCCCCGCAGGAACGGAGAGCGTGAAAACGCCCTACCCCCGTTGTGCCCCGGCGTGTGCCAGTTCGTGCCGGCCTTCACCGTAACGTACTGCCTGAGCGCGGTGACGAAGCGCGGCATCCAGAAGCTTTTGAAGAGATGGACCATGCGCTCGCGGCTCTTGGACGGCCGCGTGAAGAACGTCTGGTCTTTCTTGGTCCATCTGCGCGCCGGCAGGGGGATTGCGAGAGGATGCCCTTTGCGCACGAGCGCCACTTTGGGAATCGCCGGGAAGAAATGCCGCAGCCAGTCTTTCAGGTCCATGCCTTCGAGGTATGAATCCATGAAGTCGGCGTCTACGAGAAACAGGCAGCAGGAGCGCCCGGCCTCGGTGAGAACCGCGCGCGGCCCTCCGCTCGTGAAGAGCCGCGCGGAAAGCTCTTCCGGCGAGGATGCCGTCGCCAGGCGCAGCGGCGGATAGTCGTGCGCGGCGACCGTGTCGAACGTTTCGCGGCAGAATTCGCGGAACGCATCCGTCAGGCCGTATTCCATGACCGACAGGTTGCGCGCGTCGGCGCGGCCCGCCTTGTGCAGGTAGAAAACGGCGAGAGATCTGATCATGTGCTTCGGCGGAGGTCTGCCTTAGAACGGATTGATCTTGTCCAGCGCCCCGCCTATCGCTTTTCCGGCCTTCTTCGCCGCGTCTCCGCCTGCGGACAGTGCGTCGGTGGTTATGCCGCCCACCGCTTCCGCCGCCGCCGCGCCGGCTTTGCCGATCGCCTTGGCGGCGCTTCCGGCGATTTCGCCTATGTCTCCGGCTCCGTCGAGTATCCAGTCGACCGGCTTGGCTATCGCGCTCCATGCCGTTGCGAGCGCGGGCTCGGCTTTCTTCAGGCCTTCCCAAACTTCGTACCATGTGTTTTCGATTGTGAGGCCTTCATCCCCGGAGGAATCCTTGGAGGATTTTTCTCCATCGTGCTTTTTGCCGATGTCCGTCAGCGTGAACGAGGGGATCGGAATCGGCGCCACCGCGCCGTCGAAGCCGATTTCCGCGCCGCAGTCTTTTATGGAGAGTTTGTCTATGACAACGCGCTTGCCCGGCCCCTGTTTTTTCTGCTTGGCCAGTTCTTCCTTTTCCTTCTTCTGTTTCGCGCGCTCTTCCTTCTTCTGCTTGAGATACGCTTCTTTCTCGTCCTTGGACATCTGGGCGAGCGCTTCGTTTTCCTTCGCGTTCGCGATATCGAGGAAGTTCAAGTGCGGATCCAGCGCGGTCAGGCCTTCGAGAACGCATGCCGCGTTCGCGCCTTCGATGTCGATTTCACGGATGCGGATCGTGTCGGAAAGCGCGGAAAGCGTGTCGAACCGCACTGCAAGCCTGTCGAGTTTGAACGCAGTCCTCGTCAGGTAGTTCGTGGGGTTGGCGAGTTCGCAGCCTTCGACTTCGAACCGTCCCGAAAACAGATTGACGTATATTTTTTTGATATTGAACTCCGTCTTGGTTATGCCCGGGACGATGGAATTTGCGCACCATCTGGCGACGGTTCCGGCCCAGAGCGGATGCAGCAGCAGGACGATTGCGAGTAAGGCGAACGTCCAGAGCAGGAATTTCAGGATGCGTTTAAGTATTTTCATTTTCGACTCCTTTTGCCCAACAGCGGCGCAAGTATAGCAAAAATCCCCTCTGCCCTGCCCCTTGCATGGAACGCAGCTGTCGCGATGGATCTTGTTGTGTACATGCGGACGGGAAGGCGGCGTGCGTCTGTCAAACTCCCGTAGAGGACCGGGCGCCTTCAAAGGTTTTGGTTATTTTGATCATGAAGTAGTTTGCGGCATTGTAGACGAGTTCGCCGTTTTCGATCGACAGGGAGCCGTCGCGTCCGGTAGCCTCGTCGAGCTTGAATTTCCCAATGTCTTCAGGTGCGAGTCCGGCCCCGGAGGTGAGCGCATACTTGCCGCCTACGTGCGGATGCGACCCTTCCGCGAGCACTACCGCCACCGTTCCTTCTTCGGGGAGCGACATTTCCCCGCCTTCCATTTTGATTGCGCCGCAACCGCCGATGTCTATCTTGAACGACAATACAGCGTCTGCGGATAAAGCAATTCCGCCTATGTCTGCCGGTCCGGCCCCCGGAACTGAAAACGTCGCGCCTGATTCCACGCTGACCGCGCCCGCGCCGAGCTTCTTCCCTGGATTGATTTCGAGCGTCGCGCCGCTTTTCACCTTCGTGTCGCCGTAGAACGCCGATACGGAATCGAGCGCTACCTTGCCTGTGCCGGAAACCACGATGTGCGCCGAGGACTTTATCGCTTCGCGCGCCGCCAGCCTGCCGGCTATTGTAATAGTGCGCGCTTCGCCGCTTTCGTCTTCGGTGAGGAATTCCACCGTGCCGCCCGTCTGAGATCCTGCGCCGATGTAGATGTCGCCAGGCGCGGTGGATCCGGCATGGACCGTAAAGTCGCTCCGCCACGGGCGGATCGTCACTTTCGATCCCGCGAACCGCGTGAAGAAGAATCCGTCCTTGCCGGAAGCGACATTCATGCCCTCTTCGCCGATGAACCACGTGTTTGTAGTAGCCGAACCCGTGTTGTCGAGCCCGAACGCACCGGCGCCGGGAATCGTCAAGGATCCGACCTTGATCACAGCGCCGTCGTTCGCGGGGGCATATACGGAACTGTTGTATCCGGCATTGCATTCGCTAGCGCCGGTCGTGAGCTTGCCGTTCACCACGTATTCGCCGCCGTTCGACAGA
>CACYEO010000154.1 GCA_902773475.1 uncultured bacterium
CCAGAAAGGCCCGTCGCGCGGCAAACTCCAGCTCGGCGCGGCATGGTGGTTCCTCGACCAGAAGGACGGCATGAAAAAGCAGATCGAAGCTCTTTCCGCGCTCGGCGCGCTAGGGAACTTCGTGGGCATGCTCACCGATTCGCGCTCGTTCCTTTCCTACACCCGCCACGAATACTTCCGCAGGATACTCTGCGGGAAACTCGGCGAAGAAGTGGAACGCGGCGAACTGCCGGCCGACATCAAATGGCTTGGCGGAATAGTCAGCGACATAAGCTTCAACAACGCGAATTCCTACTTCGGGTTCAACGCGTGAAAAATCCGCCGCCCGCAACGGCGGCGGTCCCCGCAGACCGGCGGGCGGCGGACTACCGCCCGTCGAGTCTGAATCTGACCGGCAGGATCGCCTTCGACGGCGTCCGCCGGCCGTTTTTTTCCGCCGGACGGAAACGCATCCTGCGCGCGGCCGCAAGCGCGGCCTTGTCCAATTCGGGATATCCGCTCGACTTCGACACGCGCACGGATTCCGCCTTTCCGTCCCGCGATATTTCAATTTCAACGAACGTATCGCCCTGCTCGCCGCGCTCGCGGGAAGAAACCGGGTAGCGCGGCTTCACCCGGTTCAAAGGCGACGGAGGCTTTTCCGCGACGACCTTTTCCTGGACAGGCGCAGGCGCGGCCGGCGCGGGAGGCGGAGAAGGCCGCGCGGGCGCGGCCGGAGGAGCCGCAGAATGTGGCGGAGCAGGAGGCGACGGCGGGGGAGGAGGAAGCGGGGGAGGAGGAGGCGAAGGAGGCGGCTTGACCGCAGGTTCCGGTTTCTGCGGGGGTTCGGGTTCAGACGAAGGTTCGGGTTCGGTTTTCCGTTCAGGTTCTTTGACAGGCTCCGGCGCAGGCCGGTCGGGTTCGGGTTCCGGGGCGAGGGGAGGAGGTTCGGGAGGGGGCGGCTGTTCCGGCTTGGAAGCCTGTGGCGGCGATGGAGCGGAGGGAACGGAATTCACGGCTTTGGCGTCGTCTTGCGGTTCTTCCGAAAACGACAATTCGACGGAAGACATTTCGAGAGACGCCGGGATTTCGTTTTCTGCGTTCCCCGCGAAAAACACCGCTGCGCACACCGCGGCCGCGTGCAATGCGAACGACACCGCCACAGCGCGCAGAACGCGCAACGCGTCAGCGACTTTCATCCTTTTCAGCGCCCCTGCGCGCGCCGGAGACCCGGAACGACGCTTTTTCCACTCCGCGCCGCCTCATCGCATCGAGAAGTTCGACCCCCTCGCCGAGAGGCGCGGAGCGGTCGGCGGAGACGAGGACGGAAAAACCGGGATCCGCCGCCGCGAGTTCCGCGGCGGCGCGCGCGGCGGATTCAACGTCCGAAGGTTTCCCGTCGAACTGCACCGACCCGTCGGCGGCTATCGTCACGATCGCGCGCCTGCCGCGTTCGACGGCGCCGGACGCGGAGGGAAGATCTACTTTCAATCCGCGATGCACGGCCATATCGAGCGACGAATAGACGAAAAACACGAGCACAAGGAACATGACATCCATCAAAGACGCCATCTCCACGCGCGCCTGCCGCGACAGGAACGGACTGTAGAGTTTCTTCGCCATCATCCGGCATTTTCGCGCTCGAGCCGCGCGGCGGCGCGCGACAGGAGGCCGAGGAGGAAATTGTAGGGGAACAGAAGCGCGAGCGCGGCGACGAGCCCGGCCGCGGTGGTAATCAAAGCCTCGCCGATTCCGGCGGTCGCGGCGGCGCGCGCGGCGGAGGATTCGGCTTCGAAAGAGCCGAACGTGCCGATTATGCCGGTGACGGTTCCAAGGATTCCGAGCATCGGCTCGGCGGTGATCACGGTAGACAGGAACCCCAGGCCGCGCTGGAGGGAATCGAGCCTGGCCTGCGGGTCGGCGCAGCCGCAGGGCGACTTGAAAAAGGCGCGGAAGGCGAACAGTCTGTCCGCCGCGACCGCCAGTCCTGCGAGGGAAAGGGCGAGAATCGGCCACATGACCGGTCCGCCTTTTTCGAATGTCTCGACAATCCAATCCATACGGAACATGAAACGCACGCGCGGCGGCGGCGGTTCAAAACGCCCGTCCGCAAAATCCGCCCGTCATCCTAAGCGTTTGAGCATCGCCTTTTCGGGGCAGGTGAAAGGATCGGCGTGTTTGGTGCAGTTTATGCAGCCGGTGTAGAGTTTGTGCATGACCTGCGTTTTCGGTATTTCCGCGAAGCCGAGCGAGCCGAAGAACTCCGGCGCGAAAGTCAGCACCAGGACTTCCTGCACGCCGAGCGCTTCGATGCGGTCGAGAATGGCGCCGACGATGCGGCGGCCGATGCCGCGGCGGCGCATATTGGAAAGCACCGCCACGCTCTGTATTTCGGCGGCGGCGCGCACGGGCGCGCCGAATTCCGGCAGGACGGCGTATGCGGCGCAGGCGGCGATGCGCCCGCCCGTCCCGGCCACGACGAACCGGTCGATGTTTTTGACGATGTCGCCCATGGGGCGCACGATCAGTTCGTCGCGGTGGAGATGGATCAGCGCGAATATCTTTTCCGCGTCGGAAAGCCGCGCCTGCCGTATTTCAAGACCGCAGTCCATGCCGGAACCGGCTCCCCGTCCTCAGCGGGCCGAGCCTTTGCGGCCCTGGACGCCGACTGCGGTTTCGGCGTTCGCCTTCGCCTTCTCGGTGGGGCGGAGCTGGCGCACGGCGGCGCCGGCGCGCCACATTTCCGATTCCTTCAGTTCGGCAAGCTTGGCCGCCATCTTCTCCTTGTAGTCAGGGCAGCCGGTGTCGCGGATGACTTCCCGGGCCTCTTTCATCGTGACCACGGAAGAGTAGAGACGCTTGAAGACGGGCTCGACGGCCTTGCGGAAAATCGGGCGCCACTTGAGCGCGCCGTGCTGCGCGGTCTGCGAGCAGTTCACGTACATCCAGTCCATGCCGTTTTCGTCGACAAGGCGGATGAGCGACTGGGTAAGCTCTTCGCACGTTTCGTTGAACGCTTCGGACGGGCTGTGGCCGTTGGCGCGCAGCGTGTTGTACTGCGCCTCCATGACGCCGGCGAGCGCGCCCATCAGGATTCCGCGTTCGCCGACGAGATCGCTCGTCACCTCGCGCTCGAAAGTCGTCGGGAAGAGATAGCCGGAGCCGACGGCTATGCCGATCGCCTTGGTCATGTCCTCCACGTCCTTCGCCTTCATGCCGTTGGGCACGAACGCGTACGACGAATTGATGCCCGCGCCGGAGAGGAAGTTGCGGCGGACGCTGGTGCCGGAGCCTTTGGGGGCGACCATGATGACGCCCACGCCCTTCTGGGGCTTTACGCCGGTAAGCTTGTTGTAGACGTATGCGAACCCGTGCGAGAAATAGAGATACTTTCCGGGCGTCACGTACTTCGCTATCTGCTTCCACACCTGGCCGACGCTGCCGTCGGAAACGAGCATCATCACGACATCGCCGCGCTGCGCCGCTTCTTCGAGCGAGAAAAGCGTCTTGCCCTCGACCCAGCCGTCGCGCACCGCGCGCTTCCAGCTGGAATTGGCCTTGGCGCTCTTGCGCTGGCCCACTATCACGTTGATGCCGTTCTCGCGCATGTTCAGCGCCTGTCCGGGGCCCTGGACGCCGTAGCCGAGGACTGCGACGGTCTTGCCTTTGAGGACGGTCTGCGCTTTCTTGAGCGGGAACTCTTTGCGGGTGACGATATTCTCTGTCACGTCGCCGAATTTGATTTTGGCCATATTGGAGAACTCCGGTTTCTGTTGCATCCGCGCTTGCGGACAGGCGCGAATGATACCGCAAAACCCGCGCAAATGCAATGCAGAAGAAAAGCGCCCGCCGCGGAAAAACGCACGGCGCGATTCCCTTATTGACCCGGAGAAAGGCACTTGGTATAATCCGTCTTGCAAAAAAGTATAACTTCAACCGGAAGGAATATAACAAATGACAACAGCGATAGTGGTAGCCGCCGGAAAAAGCGAGCGCATGGGACCGAACACCGACAAGGCGTTCCTGAATCTTGGATCCAAGCCGGTCGTGGCCTGGAGTCTCCTCGCTTTCGAGCGGTGCGCGGATATCGACGAAATCGTGCTGGTGGTGCGCAAAGACCAGCAGATGGCCGCGCAGTCGGTCGTGAAAATGTTCGGCATTTCCAAAGCCAGGAAAGTGGTCCCCGGCGGAAGCAGGCGCCAGGATTCCGTAGGGAACGGCCTTGCGGCGGCGGACGCGGACACCCGCCTTGTCGTGGTACACGACGGCGCGCGGCCGTGCGTGACGCCGGAGCTGATTTCCGAAACCGTCAAGGCGGCGAAGCGCTGCGGAGCGGCAGTCGCGGGCAGGCGCGTGTGCGACACGATCAAATACGTGGAGCGCGCCCCGCACATAACGCGCACCGAAGATCGCTCCAGGCTCTGGGCCGTCCAGACGCCGCAGGCGTTCAACGCGAACCTCCTGCGCCGCGCATACAAAGCGCTTTCCGGCGACAGGAAAACCGAAGTCACCGACGACGCGCAGGCTGTGGAACTGCTCGCCGAAGAAGGCCAGCAGATCAAAATCGTCGAAAACAACGCGCCGAACTTCAAAATCACCACGGCGGAGGATCTGCAGCTCGCCGCAGACGTGCTGAAACTGAAATGACAAGAAAATTCGCTATACTCGGCGACATACACGCGAACATCGACGCGCTGGACGCGGTGGTCGAAGACGCCCGCTCGCAGGGTGTCACGGACTTTCTGTCCGTCGGGGACATCGTGGGCTACAACGCGGAGCCTGCGGCCTGCATAGCAAAAATCCGCGAACTCGGCTGCGAGACCGTGCGGGGGAACCACGACCATTACGCGTCGTCGCCCGACGTATCCCTGTCGGACTTCCACCCCCTCGCCGCGAAAGTGATGGAGTGGACGCGCCGCAGGCTGTCGCAGGAAGACGCGGAATGGCTTGCGGGGCTTCCGCTGGAAAAGAAGATCGCCGGATTCACGCTGGTGCACTCCACGCTCGACATGCCGGCGCACTGGGGATATGTTTTCGACTCGCTCGCGGCGGAGTCCAACTTCGCGTACCAGAAAACGCAAGTGTGCTTCCACGGCCACACGCACGTTCCGATAGTCTACGAAAAGACGGCTGAAGTGCGGCACATCGAGCCGTCGGAGGTGCAGATCGGCATCGGGCGCAAATTCTTCATAAACACAGGATCGGTCGGGCAGCCGCGCGACGGCGATCCGCGCGCGTCGTACGCCATATACGACATGGCCGAAAGGAAGGTGCTCTTCCGCCGCGTCGCCTACGACATCGAAGCCGCGATGGAGCGCGACAGGCGGGCGGAACTTCCCGAACGGCTCGCGGCGAGACTGGCCGCGGGAAGATGAAAGGAGACCGTGCGATGACGCGTGCGGGGGTTTTTTCGCGAATTTTCCTTTCCGCAGCGGCCTGCGCCGCGCTTTGCGGATGTTTTTCCTCAAAGGCGCCGGCAGTGCGCCGCACCTGGGCCATTGACGGTTCGCTCCCCGGATTCCCCGCGCGGACTGCGAAGGCGCGGCAGATCTGCAAATCCGTCAAGACGGGTTCGGTGACGGTGGCGGCGCCTTTCGACGCCCAGGATTTCACGGTCCGCCGCAAATCCGGCGAGTGGACGCGCGACCCCTACAATGCATTCGTTTCGTCCCCGGCGTCCCTCGCGCGCGCGTCTTTCGAAACCGCGCTCGCGGCCGACGGACGGTTCGGAAAGGTCTGCAACAGATATTCGCTGGCGCAGTGCGAGGCCGTCGCGGAATTGCACATGACGGATCTTTCGCTCGACGCAACCGACGAAAAGCCGACGGTGCGCGTGGCTCTTTCAGTCGCCGTCTTGAAATGCCAGGGCGGCAGAACCGGCGAAACGATCGCCGAAGGCAAAGGCTCCGCGGCGGTCGAAGCCGGCAAAGACGGATACACGGCAGCCTGGACGGAAGCCTTTGCGCAGGCAGTCGCAGCGGCTCTTGCGGAAACGGGCGGGAAAAAGAAATAAAAAAACTGGCAGCCCCAAGGAGAGTCGAACTCCTCTACCAAGCATGAAAAGCTCGTGTCCTAGCCGATAGACGATGGGGCCGCGAACGGGGGAGAGTATAGCACAAGCGGCTCCCCCGATGCAATAGGGAATTTCAAAAAAACGCAAATCCCTCAAATCAGGAAGCAATGACAGACCGGGAAGCATATATCGCGTTCAACATGATACCGGAAATCGGCCATGTGAGACTGCAGAAGATGATGGATGCCGCAGGCGCGGGTCCGGCCGCCGTGTACGAGTCCCTTCCCGACGGGAAAAAAGTGTCGTTCGACGGAGGAAAGCCCGACTGGCGCAAGGAAATGGAACTCGCCGCCAAGGGGCGCATAACGCTTGTGACCCAGGCCGACCCGGAATACCCGGAAAGACTGTACGACCTTGCATCGCCGCCGCTTTGCCTTTACGTGGCAGGGCGCGTGGAGGCCCTTTCGTCCAAGGGCGTCGCGATCGTGGGGACGCGCCGCTGCACGCAGTACGGGCGTGACGCGGCGGAGCGCTTCGCCTACGCGCTCGCGGCTGCCGGATGGACGGTGTTTTCAGGGCTGGCCGCGGGAATCGACGCCTGCGCCCACCGCGGCGCGCTTGCGGCGAACGGATCCACGGTAGGGGTTCTCGGCGGGGCCATGGACCGCTTCTTCCCGTCCGAAAACAGACTCCTCGCGCGCGAAATGCTCGCAAAAGGGGCGGTTGTCACGGAATACCCCTTCGGCAGGCAGCCGGACACCTCGACCTTTCCGCAGCGCAACCGCATAGTGGCCGCCCTCGCGAAAGGCGTGATCGCGGCGGAATGCCCCGAAAAAAGCGGAACCCAGATAACCGTGTCCTTCGCCGCAGATCTCGGCAGAACGGTAATGGCGATACCCGGCGGAATATACAGTCCGATGTCGTCGGGATGTCTTTCCATGATACGCGACGGCGCTTGCCTGGTGCGATCGCCGGACGATGTTTTCGAAGAGTTGGAAGGCGTCGGGGAAAGCGCCGCGCGCAGGCCTCCGCGCGCGTCATGCGCGTCAAAGCCCGCCGTCCCTGCGGCGGAGCGCGGCCCGGCGCCCGGAAACGGCCGCGGAAAGCACGCGGCGCCGGCATTCGCGCCTGGCGCGGTGTCCATCGAAGAATCCCTTGTGATGCGCGCGCTAGGCGACGCTCCGTCGTCCATAGATTCCGTAGTGCGCGCGTGCGGACTTTCCGCGGCGCGCACGAACGTGCTTCTGGTGGGGCTGCGCATGAAAAGAAAAGTCCGGTTCCTTCCGGGAAACCGCGTGGCCGCGTGCTGCGGGGTCCGCGAACCGTGAAAATCGCCTTCGTCACTTTCGGATGCCGCCTGAACAGGGCGCAGTCCGCGCGCGAGCGCGCGGCCGCCGAAGCCTCCGGAAACGAAATCGTCTCCCCGGACGACCCGCGGGCTGAAAAAATAATAGTGCGCTGCTGTTCGGTCACGGCCAAGGCCGCGCGCGAAAGCCGCAGGGCCGTCTCCGCCCTCCGCAAAGCGCATCCGGGATGCGAAGTGTCCGCCGAAGGCTGCATCGCCGGCGGATCGCCGGACGCGCCGTCGCTGCCGCGCGGAACCGGATACGCGCCGGCGACGGCCCGCGCGTATCTCGACGTCCAGGACGGCTGTCCGGGCGGATGCACATTCTGCACGGTGCCGCGGTTCAGGGGCGCTCCGCGCTCCGTGCCGATAGAAGCCGCATTGTCGGAGGCGCGCGCGTTCATTGCCGCAGGATTCACGGAAATCACGGTGACGGGATGCAACCTTGCGCTCTACCGCGACGCATCCTCCGGCGCCGGACTTGCGGAGCTCCTTGAACGGCTCGCCCGCATTGAAAGCCCGGGCCACCGCATACGCATTGGATCGCTGGAGCCCGG
>CACYEO010000155.1 GCA_902773475.1 uncultured bacterium
GGTTCGCCGCCGGAGATTTCGGACGCCACCACAAGCGCGGCCACCGCAAGGTACAGGGCCGCCGCGAAATTCACGGCTTTCACGGTCTTCCCGCCGCGCAGCCGCAGCCGCCATGCGGCGAACGGGATAAGCGCGAGCGTCGCCGCCACGAGCGTAAACTGCACGCGCAAATCGGTCAGGTAGAAACCGAACTGCTCCATCAGCCGTTTGAACCCGCCGTCCGAGAAGCTTATCTCTTCGTACTGCCCGCGCATCAGCGCGTGCTTGAAACCTTCCCACGTGCGCGGATAGCCCCAGTTCATCGGCGGGTTGCGCAGATCGGAGACGATCGGCATGTAGGCGTAGATGCTTACGCCAAGTTCCGCGAAGAGCGCCGCGAACGCGACCCTGCGCCCGTTGGGGAGCGTCGCCCACGCCAGCCCCAGTATCGCGAAGTTCCATATCAGCGGCCAGCGGAACCACCACGTGTTGGGATCCGTGAGGCCCGTCATCGCGCCTTTGTACGCCAGGGTGAAAAGCGAAATCTGCACGGCGGCGGCCGGAATGGAAAAAAGCAGCCCGCGCGGCAGGGCGTACGACATCGCAAGCATGGCGGCTACGCCTACGGCGAGCGATACGGCCGGAACCGTCCACGATGCGGCGTTGTCGGGGTTGAAATCGTTGAATCCGGCCATGTCTACGAATACGAGCGGTATCAGAACCGCGGCGGCGGCGGAAACGGACATTACCGCGAACGCGGCCTTCCCCTCCGTCGTGCGGAACGCTTCGGAAAGTTTCTTCTCCACCGTAAAGGCGAGGTATAGCGCCGCCGCGATGCACAGGCAGACCGTCGCGGCTATGGCGGCGTATCCGCGCGGATCCCACAGCGGCGCGGAATCGAGATTGGAGGGCGGCCAGTGGCGCATGGTCTCCCTGACTCCGCCGACTATTTTCGCGGACGGTCCGCTGCCGAGCCATATCGCGGGCGACGTGACGAATGTGGATGCGAGCGCGGCGAGCGCGCCCAGCCCGGCCGTCCCCGCGGCGACAAGAGCGGGCAGGTCCTTGCGCGCGCCGGGCCGGTTCGCGAAGAACTTCTTCGCGGCGAAACCGGCGACGGCGGCGAGAACCGCAAGCGCGGCCGCCGCCCACAGCAGCGTTTCGTCCGGCGTATCCGGGATTATGGTGTCGCCCGCGTGGCATAGCGAGGTGCTTTGCGAAACGACGTCTTTGAAAACGCCTGGAATGGACTGGTCCGGCACTCTCATGCTGTTCAGCGTCTGGCCCCAGGGCCAGTGCTTCGCAATCACGCCGGATGTCATGTCCCTGGAGGCGCGTTCAAGCGAAACCATTTTTAGCAGTTGCGCCGTAAGCCCCGCTGGAATCAGCATGATCGCAAAATCGCGGAACAGCGCCACGTCCGAAACCAGTATCACGAACACAAGCGGAACCGCGGCGAACAGGAGCACCTGGTAGTTGGTTAGGCCGAGTCCGAAAATGAACGCTGTCAGCCAGAGTATCTTGTCGGACGGTTTTCTCATCCACCGGTACGTCAGCAGCAGCACCCACATCAGGAAAAGCGCGTTGAGCGAATAGATTTCGACGATTGTCGACTGCGACCACATGACCGGCGAGAACGCGAAAACGAGCGACCCGCCGAGTCCCGCCGCGACGGCCATCGCCTCTCTGTGCCGTTCCGACGCGCCTTCGCCCGCCGCGCCGCGCAGCATGTCGCGCGCCGAGGACGTGATCAGCATCGCGGTGCATCCCGCCGCGAACGCGCCGAACACGGCGCTCATGAAGGAAATCGACCACGCCGGGGTCGGATGCCCCAGATACGTCAGCCAGTCGAACGCGCGGCAGAAAAGCCACGCGAACATCGTCCAGAGCGGATAGCCCGGGGGATGCGGCACGCCCAGGAAGTTGCCGGCCGTGGCGAGTTCGCCCGAGTCTTCAAGCCCTACGCTCGGGCCGAGAGTCAAAGTGTACACGCCGAGGGAGACGAGCGTGGCGCCCCAGAACGAAAGCCAGTCCGCTTTCGTGAAGAACGCGTTCCCGGCGCCGTCCTTTTTGGAGAATAGAAACATTTCGACCTGCTTTCCGCTTTTCTGCAAAGGAAAAAGAAACGCCTGATATTTTACCAAACGCCCGCACTCGCCGCAAACCCGGCGTTGGCGGCGCGCCGCCGCTTTGCTATAATTGCCGCCGGGAGGCAGCGCAAAGTGTCAAAAGCTTCAATATACGCGATAATACTCGCCGGCGGAAACGGCGAAAGATTCTGGCCGTTCTCGACGAAGGAACGGCCCAAACAGTTCCTCGACATCTTCGGAGGCGTTTCGCTGATCCGCCGCGCTGTGGAGCGGCTGAAGGGAATCGTGCCGCCGGAGAACGTCTTTGTGGTCACGGCGGCGAAGTTTGTGCCGGCGACGCGCAGGGAACTGCCCGCCGTCCCGGCTGGAAACATAGTGGGCGAACCTTGCCGCCGCGACACCGCCGCCGCGATGGCCGCGGCCTGCGGCCTCGTGAAACGCGCCGGCGGTCCGGACGCCGTCGGCATCGCCCTTCCGGCGGATTCCGTGGTGCGCGACGAGCCCGCGTTCCGCCGCGCCTTGCGCGCGTGCGTCGCATCGGCGCGCAGGGGCGCTCTCGCGCTGGTCGGCGTGCGGCCGGACCGCCCCGCCTGCGAGTTCGGATATATCGAACTCGCCGGCGAACCGCGCGAAAACAAGGCATGCCGCGTGTCGCGCTTCGTGGAAAAGCCGGACGCCCGCACCGCGGCGGAATATGTCGCTTCCGGCAGATTCGTCTGGAACGCCGGGATTTTCACATGGACGGAGCGCGTTCTCGAAAACGCGTTCGCGAAGCACGCCCCGGAGCTGCTCCCCGCCGTGGAAGCGGGCGCGAAAAGCCCGGCCGCGCGGAAACGCGCCATGGACGCCGTTTATCCCGGCCTGCCGAAGATATCGTTCGACTACGCCGTGCTGGAAAAGCTCGACGGCATCGAGGCCGTTGCCGCGGACGCCGGATGGGACGATGTCGGCTCCTGGGCGGCGATGGAACGCGAGTTCGGGCGCGACGCCCTCGGCAACACCGTTTTCGGCCGCCCTGTGGCGGCGGTGGATTCCGAAGGCTGCATTCTCGTGTCGTCCGGCGTTCCGCTTGGCGTGATCGGGATGAAAGACGTCGTCGCCGTGGCCACGCCGCGCGGAGTGCTCGTAGCGCCGCGCGGCAGGCTCGACTGCATGAAACGCCTCGCCGCCGCGCTCGAGGCGGCGGAGGGGAGCCGCTGATGGCGCGCTACAAACTCGCCGTCGCATACGACGGTACGGCCTATTTGGGTTTCCAGATTCAGAATCAAGGGCCTTCGATACAGGGCGAACTCGAAAAGGCGGCTTCATATCTCGCCTGCGAACAGGTGCGCGTGAACGGCTCCGGCCGCACGGACGCAGGCGTCCACGCGCGCGCGCAAATCGTCCATTTCGACTGCCCCAAGCCGATTCCGCCGGCTTCGATGGTGCGCGCCATGAATACGCGCCTGCCGGAGGATATACGCGTGACGTCCGCCGCGATCGTCGCGCCGGATTTCGACGCGCGCCGCTCGGCAAAGGGCAAGGAGTACAGGTATTTCCTGTACAACGCGCCGATCCTCCCGCCGGTGATGCGCCCGTTCTGGGCATGGGACCACAAGCCGCTTGACGCGGACGCCATGCAGGACGCCGCTTCGCGCTTCTGCGGCAACCACGACTTTGCGCCGTTTTCGGCCAATCCGCACCGCGAGCTTTTTACGACCGTCCGCTATATCTCCTCGTTCTCCGTCAAGCGCTCCGGCCCGCGCATCTCGTTTGCGGTCCGCGGCGACGGTTTTCTCTACAAGCAGGTCAGATCCATGGTCGGCTACCTGCTGCGCGTGGGGCGCGGTTCGGAAAAACCCGAATCCGTGTCCGAACTGCTTGATGAAGCCGCGCCGCGCACGGCGCGCGTGCCTACCGCGCCGGCCTGCGGCCTGTTCCTGTGGAAAGTGTTCTATTGAATATGCGCATTTTCGCCATCGCATCCATCTGCGCCGCGGCGCTTTCTCTCGGCGCCGCCCCCGCCTACGACTGCCCCGCGCTTTTCGCGCGGCATTCCGCGCTGCGCGCCGCGCTTGCAAGATCCGTCCTGCTGCGCGACTGGAACGGAATGGAACGGATTTCGCGCGCCGGAAAGGCTCTCGACCCCACCGACCCGCACTGGCGCTACAATCTCGCGTGCGCGCTTTCGCGCAAAGGCGAAAGCGCCGCCGCGCTCGAAGAACTCGAAAAAGCCGTGGAACTCGGCTTCGCGGATCCGCAGACCGTGGTTTCCGACGAAGATCTCGCTCCGCTGCGGACGAGTGCGCGCTTCGCCGCCGTTCTTGAGAAGGCGCGCGGCATGGCGGAGCGCCGCGAAATCCCCGCGACCGTGCCGGTCGCGAGAGAGGCCGCGCGCTGCGAAGCGGGCGGCTCCGCGGTTCTCGGGGAAAGGAATTTCACCTGGAACTACGATCTTGGAATCCTGGCGGCGTCGCTCGAACTTTCCATGCCGTCCGGCGCCTCCGCCCGCGAGGAGTCCCGCAAGGGCCCTTGCGCGGAAACCGTCAGGCGGTGGATTGCCGAAGGCTCGGCCGCCGGCAACGCCGGCGACTTCTACATGAACCGCGACGGCGGGCATTCGCGCATAGACGTGCGCAGATTTCCGCTCCTGTCCACGGTTTCGTTCGACGGCGAAGGCGTGAAGCGCGGCTTCGGAACGTGTCCGCCGATAGCGGCGCTCCCGTCCGGCTTCGCGCTTTTCACGAACTGTTCGCGCGCCTACGCCAAGGGCCCGCGCTGGCGCTCGCTTCCAAGGGCGTGGATGGCCGACCGCATCTTGTCCGCGCGTCTTTCCGCGCTGTATCTGTCAAACCAGATCAACGTGTTTCCGGCCAGCAAAGACTTCGGCGGAAAAGCCGGCGACGTCTTTCCCGCGGCCACGCCCTGCGTCTTCATCACGAAAGGCGAGTCGTGGTCGGACCGGCCGCTCCTCGAAATGCTGCTTTCCGCCTCCGCCGCGCTGCGCCCGGACGCGAAAAAGGAAATCCTGCGCCGGGGTCTTTTCGCCCCTGTCATGCAATGCCTGCTGCGAAAGTCCGTGCGCGGCGCGGAAAGCATCCTGTCGCCGGAGGCGAACCCCACGGTCTTCGACACGAAGGCGATAGACGCCCGCAAACTCGTCGAAGCCGCCCATGCGCTCGCGCCGGATGCGATACCTCCTGCGGTCAAACTCGATTTCATAGAAATCAATCCGCCGAAAGGCCGTCTGCCCATGCCGGGCCTCGATTATCCCGACATCGCGCCGGAGCCTTTCTGCATCACTCCGTTTTCCTCCTGCTTTGTCCTGCGCGCGCCGGAGGGCGTCCGCGAGTTTTCCCTTTCGGCCGCCGCGATCGGCGCGGCGCCAGGCGAGACGGCGGAGTTCGCGTGGCGCGTTACGCACGGCGATGCTTCCGCTGCCTGCATAACGGTGGAGGAAGGATCCGGAGGGGCGCGGGCGAAGCTGCGGCTCGACCGCCGCCGCCTGCGCGCGCGCGTGGACGTTGCGTGTTTCGCGAAGACGGCCGGGTCTGGCTGGGGCGCGCCTTCGTTCGTCTCTTTCCTGCCGGTCTCGCGCGAACTGCGCTCGTACGACGGGGACGGACGGATCCTTTCCGTCAATTACACGAATCCGTCCGGGAAATATTCCGATCCTGAAATCTCGCTTCCTAAAAACTGGACCGACGTCTACACATACGGCAAGGACGGCAAACTCGAAGAAATCCTGCGCATCCGCGCCGACGGCTCCTCTGCCGGTTCGTTCACGCCGGACGGCGAACTTGTAAAGTCGCGCGGCGCGGACGGCAGACCGTCGGAAATGGTGAAGGTGCGCTACATGCGCCGCTCCACCGGCGATCCCGACGAACCGTTCGATTTGACATGGGTTGAGGTCCCCGGCAAAAACGCGCCGACGCCGCGCGCCAAGGAAGGACCGCGCGAATGAGCCTGCCCCGCCGTCCGAAAACCGTCCTCGCCCCGCTCGCCGGATTCACCGACGCGCCGTTCCGCAAACTGTGCTCCGAACTCGGCGCGGAACTTGTCTATACCGAAATGGCAAGCGCGGCGGGCCTCGCCCACGGCTCGGTCCCGACGCGGTTCCTTTTGAGCGTCCTTCCCGGCGAGAGCCCGGCCGTCGCGCAGATATTCGGATCGAACGAGGACGACGTCGCGGCCGCCGCGCGCGAAATCGACGCGATGAAGCGCTTCTGCGCGATAGACTTGAATTCCGGTTGTCCGATGCCGCGCATAAGGCAGGAAGGGAGCGGCTCCGCGCTTCTCGAAGATCCGGAAAAGATCGGCAGGCTCTTGAAGGCGATAAAGGCGGAGACTTCGCTGCCTGTGACGTTGAAGACGCGGCCGGGGCCGCGCCCCGCCAGAAACGTCATGCTTGAAATCGTCGCGGCAGCGCAGGAAGCCGGAGTGTCCGGCATAACGCTTCACGCGAGATATGCCTCGCGCGGGCATTCGGGGCCGGCGGATCTCGATCTTCTCGCCCGGTGCGTGCAGGCCGCCAAGGTTCCGGTGACCGGCAACGGCGGCGTTGTGGACAGGGCGTCGTTCGACGCGATGGCGCAGACCGGCGTGGCGGCGGTGATGGTCGGCCGGGCGGCGCTCGACAGGCCGGAGATATTCCGCGAACTTTCGGCGGAACCCGGCGAGGAGCCGCCTCCTCCCCTCTCCGCGCGCGAACGCTTCGACAGGCATGTCGCCTTGATGAAGGTTTTCGCGGAGCAGCTTGCGCATGAATTCCCGGACGCCCGCGTCCCTTCTGCGGACACCTGCATCGTCATGCGTTTCAGGACGCACCTTTTCCGGTATTTCGCCGGGATGGACGGCGCCGCCCGGATGCGCCGCGACATGAATTCGTTCGCGACGGCGGACGATGTCTTCGCCGCCGTCTCCGCGCTCCGGCCCTCCCGCGTTTCAGGGAATAGGGAATAGTGAATAGTGAATAGAACAGGGGGGCAGGGATTAGGCAATAGGCAATAGGGAATAGGCAGTAGGGGAGTGTTTGAGTGTTTGGGTGTTTGGGTGTTTGGGTTTGCAAGCCGCCGCCGATACCCTATCGCCTATCCCCCATTCCCCATTCCCTATTGCCTATCCCCCATTCCCTATTGCCTATTGCCTATTCCCTTCCCTATTGCCTATCCCCCATTCCCTATTCCCTACTGCCTACTCCCTACTGCCTATTCCCTACTCCCTATTCCCTATTGCCTATTGCCTATTGCCTGACGCGACAGCAGTCGCGTCAGTGCGGCGGATTTGCTATAATACCCGCCATGGAAATCGACGAACGCTGCAAACCCTACGCCGAGGAAATGAAAACCTGCGGCTACTGCGCCGAGGGCGAATATCTCGCCGCATTCGGCATAAAGATATGCGACCTCCCGTCCTCGAAACTCTACCTGTTCAAGGAACAGAGCCATCGCGGGCGCGTGATCGTGGCATCCAAACTTCATGTCAGTGAAATCACGGCGCTGTCCGACGACGAGCGCAACGCGTTTTTCGCCGACGTGAACCGCGTCTCCAACGCGCTCCACGCCGTATTCAAGCCGGCAAAAGTGAACTACGGAGCCTACGGAGATACCGGACACCACCTCCACTTCCACCTCGTTCCAAAATACAAGGACGACGAATTCGAATGGGGCGGCGTCTTCGCGATGAATCCGAAACGGAAATTCCTCTCTGACGAGGAATATGCCGGACTCTGCGAAACGATAAAGGCCGCGCTACGGTAAAAACCGGATTCTGCGATTCCCTCCGGATTCGACAGGCCGCCTGCACGACCGCGCCGCGAATGCGGTGTGGTATACTTTCCGCCATGCGAAAAACACTGTTGATCCCGATAGCCGCGGTTCTCGCGCTTTTGCCGTCCGCCTCCGCAGCGGGCGGAACGGCGGAATCCGCGTTCGCTCTCCCCGAACCCACGGGAATGATCGTGGCGGGCGGCGTCTCCAGGGATCCCTACGTGGGCGCGATATCGATGGACGCGTCGACCGGGGAGATATTCGTGTCGGATCACGCCGACCGTCCGGGATATCCCGCCTCCACGACGAAACTGATGACTCTCCTCCTCGTGCTCGAAGACATCGAGTCGGGGAAATCCAAGACGAACGAATACGCCGAAGCCTCGCAATTCGCCGCCGCGCAGATACCCTCTTCCGTCGGGCTGCGTCCGGGGCAGAAGATGACGGTGGACGATCTTCTCATGGCGCTCATGGTGAAATCCGCGAACGACGCCGCAGTGGTTCTCGCCGAGCACGCGGAAGGAAGCGTCGCGGCGTTCGTCGCCCGCATGAACAGGCGCGCGGCGCAGCTGGGAATGACGCGCACGCGCTTCGAGTCTCCCAACGGACTCTCGCCGGACAAGGTGAACAAGCGCGGATTCGACATCTCCACCGCGCACGACCTCGCCATTCTCGCGTGCGAGATAGTGAAACATCCGCAGACGTTCCGCTACACCTCCCGCGCAACGGCCTCCGTCACGGACGGATCCGGCAATCCGCTCGTCCTGCAGAGCCACAACCGTTTCCTGACGAACCGCCGGCTGAAGATTCCCGGTGTGGACGGCCTGAAGACCGGCTACACCGACAAAGGCGGCTCTTCGATAGTTCTTACGGCAAAGCGCGGCGAACGCCGCGTAATCGCGGTCGTCCTGGGCAGCAGCAGCCGGGAAACTCGCGAAACCGAAGCCCACCGTCTCATATCCGACGCCGCCGACGCCGTGTCGCTCTGGCAGTCGAAAAACAGAAAGCGTGCAAAAAAGTGAAGATATTCGCAGACCCCGCGGAACTTTCCGCATGGACCCTCTCCCGCCGCGCGGCGGGCGCCAGAATCGCGCTTGTGCCGACAATGGGCTGCCTGCACGACGGACATCTGTCCCTGATTGCGGAAGCCCGCCGCCGCAATGCCGGTGAAATAGTCGTGTCGGTCTTCGTGAATCCCGTGCAGTTCGGCCCGAATGAAGACTACGCGCAGTATCCGCGCGAAGCGGAAGCCGACATTGAAAAGTGCCGCGCCGCGGGCGCCACAGCGGTTTTCATGCCTTCGCCCGGGGCGATGTACCATCCGGATCGCTCTACATGGGTGGTGGAGGAGAATCTTTCCGCCGGTTTCTGCGGCGCGCGCCGCCCCGGACATTTCCGCGGCGTCTGCACCGTGGTCGCGAAACTCTTCAACCTCGCGCATCCGGATTTCGCCGTTTTCGGCATGAAAGACTTCCAGCAGGCAGCCGTGGTGAAACGCATGGCGCGCGATCTCGATTTCGGGATCGACATCGTAGTCGCGCCCATAGTGCGCGAACCGTCGGGGCTTGCGATGAGCTCGCGCAACAAATATCTTTCGCCCGCGGAGCGCGAAAGCGCGCTCGCGCTCTCGCGCTCGCTGCGCGAAACGTCCGCGGCGTTCGCGGCGGCCGGCGGCGAAATGCCGTGGGAGCCCCGGAAACGCGCGATATCCGCCGCTCTTTCGCAGGCGGGGCTGCGTCCGGACTACGTGGAAGCGGCCGATGCCGAAACGCTCGAGCCGGTGGAGACCCTCCGCAAGGGCTGCGTCGTGCTTCTCGCGGCGTTTGCCGGAAAGACCCGCCTGATAGACAACATGGTGCTGTGATGCCCGCACTCCGCCATTTCCCGAAACGCCTGCGCCTCCTGCACGAGGACGACGCGATAATCGTGGCGGAGAAGGAGGCCGGCTTTCTTTCCTGCGACATCCGCGGCGGCTCGCGCCCGAATGCGCTCGATGCGCTTTCCGACTATCTCAAGCGCGGCGTCGCGAAATCGCGCAGCCGCGCATGGCTCGTCCACCGGCTCGATCGCGAAACTTCCGGCGTCATGGTGTTCGCCAAGTCTCTGGAAATCCGCGAAAAACTCCAGTCCCGCTGGAACGAAACCGAAAAGCGCTACCTCGCCGCCGTCGACGGCGTTCCCCCGCCGGAAGGCCGCCTTGAAAACTGGCTTCACGAAAGCGAAGACGGCGGTTTCTTCGTGCGGTGCCTCCCCCGCGCGCGTCCCGGCGCGAAGAATGCGATTCTCGAATATCGCGTCATCGCCGCCCGCGCGCCGTCATGCGCGCTTCTCGAAGTCGGACTGGTCACAGGACGCAAAAACCAGATACGCGTGCAGTTCGCGTCCGCCGGGCATCCCGTGCTCGGGGACTCCAAGTACGGCAGGCGGGCGCGCATGCGCGCGCCTCGCCTTATGCTCCATGCGATGCGCCTGGCCTTTCCGCACCCGGTCACCGGGCGGCGCATGGAATTCGCATCGGAACCGCCGCGCGAATTCGAAAGGATGTTCCCGGATGCGTTTCGTTGATGCATCGGCGCAGGGCGCGCTTGAAGAAACTGCGGCTGTGCTCAATGCGGGCGGCGTGGCGGTGATCCCCACCGACACAGTTTACGGCCTTGCGGCGCGTCCGGATTTTCCGGCCGCGGTCGAAAGACTCTACGCGATAAAGCACCGCGACGCGCGCAAGCCTATCGCCATGCTCGCCTCCGGCCCCGGCGCGGTGCGCGCCGCAGGCGCGGAACTCTGCGGAGAGGCGGAGCGCCTCGCGGAGCGGCACTGGCCGGGCGCATTGACGCTCGTGCTGCGGTGCGGAGACGCCTGCGAAGGCTTTCGCGTTCCCGCGAACACGTTCGCACGCAGGCTCGCCGCGCTGTGCGGGGGGCTGCTGCGCGCGACGAGCGCGAATCTTTCCGGATGCGCGGCGGCGGCAGACGCGCCTGCCGCGCTCGAAGCCGTCGGGCTTTCCTGCGACATCGCGGTGGATGGCGGCCCTGCGGTTTTCGGCGCGGCGTCCACCGTGGTCAGATTCGCCGGGCCGTTCTCGCCGCCTGAAATCCTGCGCCCCGGCCCTGTGCGGATTGAAACGGGTCTTGCCGGCGCTGCCGGGGGAAAATAGCGATGTTTGCCGACAGGGCGTACATGCTCGACATATCGCGCGACAAAGTCCCGTCCATGCCGACTTTGCGCATGCTGGCGGATTTGCTCGCGCGCTTCCGCTACAATCAGCTTCAGCTTTACACCGAACATGTTTTCGCATATTCCGCTCACCGGAAAGTCTGGCAGGCCGCGTCGCCGCTGACCCCTGCGGAGATCCGCGAACTCGACGCATGCTGCCGCGCGCGCGGCATCGAACTCGTCCCGAACCAGAATTCCTTCGGCCACATGGAACGCTGGCTCGTCCTTCCGGAATACAACGCGCTCGCCGAACTCCCGCGCGGCGGCGCGCCCCTCCCCTGGGGCGGATTCAAGAAATTCCCCACCACGCTTTCGCCTTCCGTTCCGGAATGCATCCCTTTCCTCGCCGGCCTTTTCGACGAACTCCTGCCTAATTTCACTTCCCGGCTTTTTAACATCGGCTGCGACGAGACGTTCGATCTGCTCGGAAACGGCGGGCGTTCCTCTGCGGACGTGGCAGCGCGCGGCGAAGGGCGCGTGTATCTCGACTTCGTGAAGAAGGTGATGTCGCTCGCGCGCGAGCGCGGCTTCCGTCCCATGTTCTGGGGTGATGTCATACTCCGCCATCCGGAGCTCGTGCGGGAAATCCCGCGTGACGCCGTCGCGCTCGACTGGGGCTACGAGGGCGGCCATCCGTTCCGGGAGGAGACGCGCAGGTTCGCGGAAGCGGGGCTTGAATTCTACGTGTGCCCTGGAACGTCGTCGTGGAATTCGCTTTGCGGACGCGTCGAAAACATGCGCGAGAATCTCATCGCCGCGGAAAAGGCCGGCCGCGAATCCGGCGCGCGCGGGTACATGGTGACCGATTGGGGCGACGGCGGGCATTGGCAGCCGCTGGCGGCTTCCCTGCCGGGTCTCGTGCTCGGCGGTGCGCTCGCATCCTCCGGGCCGTCCGCAGCCGCCATGGATCTGGAAGAAGCTCTCGATTCCGCGATGGGCGTTCCGCTCGGCGGCGTTCTTCTGCGGCTCGGCACTCTGTACCTGCGCGGCGGCGCCCTGCGCGCGAACGCGTCGGAGCTTTTCAGGATCCTCGCCGGCGGCGCGGCCTATGCCCCGCATCCTGGCATGACCGCTCCCGTGCTGTCCGAAATATCGGCGGTCGCCTCGGGATGCCGCAGGAAGGCGGAACATTACGCGTCCGAAAACGTCTGGGCGGAGGAGATTGTCTACATGGCCGATCTTGTCGATGCCGCGTGCAACGTGCGCGACAGGGGAAGGCTCGCCGCGCTCAAAGAAGAACACGCCAGGGTTTGGCGCCGCCGCAACCGCGAAGGCGGCCTTGCGGACAGTCTTGCGAAATTCCCCTAAACCGCCGCCGCGGTTTGCGGTTCCGGTCGCGTTTCTGTATACTTCCTCCCGTGCGCGGATCACGGCGCGTACGCATCAAAGGAGGTCTCCATGTCCGAAGATACCGTTGCCGCCGCCGGGCCCGCCGGCGAAACAGAAGAACAGGTTCTGCCGCGTTCCGCGGAGGAAACCCCCGAGGGCACTGAAATAAGCGATATGGACATCGTTTTCGACTGTCCCTACTGTGGCCACAATCTGGCCATAGACTATCGCGGCGCCGGCCTGCAGGTGATGTGCGTGCAATGCGGCGAGGCCGTGTCCGTGCCGATTCCCGAAGACATGCACATCGACGATCTCGATGTCGAGCCGGGCGAAATCCTGAAACAGCTTTTCAAGACCCGCCGCATGCTCCGCGACGCGGAAAACAGGATTGTCGAACTCGAGGAGGCTCTCGACGCCGCCAATGCGCGCGCATTGGAGAGCGAAGCGGCGATGGAGGCTACGTATCCCGTGCGCGCGGAAATAGCGAATCTCGCGGATCAGGCCGTAATCGCGCTCCGCCGCATAGCGGACCTCACCGCGCCTCCCGCCCCGGCGGCCGGGGCGGATTCCGCCGCCGCGGAATAAAGCGCATCCGCGGCTTTACGGTATAGTATCGGTGCTACTTATGACGTCAGATATTACAAGGAATGAATTTATCAAAGGAGTTGTAGCGTTGGCCGGCACAACGGCAGTTGCTTCGACCTTACTTGCGGGAAAACCTCTTTCGGCGGAAGACAGGAAGAAGCGCTCCCTTGGCCAGTTCTTTACCAGCGGAGACTGCTGGTTGCGTCCGCACATCAAAAAATTCATAGCCGAAAGCGGAGCCGGTGTTGCATACGATCCGTTCGCGGGCGACGGCTGTCTTCTGCGCAAGGTGCAGGGCGATGTCGCGGAAATACGCCGGACTGTCGGACTTGACATCGACAAAGATCTCGGATGGAAATGGAACGACTCGCTTGAAAACATACCCCATCTGGATGATGCGATAATAATAACCAATCCGCCGTATATTTCCAACTACTCGGCGCGGCGCAAACATATAAATGAATCGCTGGAGAAATATTTCAGTAAAACGGAGTACGATGACGTCTATCTTTTGGCGCTTGACAAGATGCTTGCCGCGCAGGAGTTTGTTGTTGCAATCATACCTGAAACATTCATCAACTCCCCGTACAAACAAAAGTCCCGTTTGAAATCCATAACAATTCTCGAGGAAAACCCTTTTAGCGATACAGACACGCCTGTTGCAGTGGTCTGTTTTGACGGACGCGAAAAAGGATTTTCTGAAATCGCAGTCTATAAGGATTCTGCTTATATTTGCACGTTGAAGGATGTGGAAGAATCCCGCCTGAAACCTTCAAACACGGTAGAAATGCGGTTCAACGACCCTGACGGCTGGCTTGCGGTGAGGTGCGTCGATACAACGAATCCAGATGACATGTTGCGGTTTGCTTTTAAACAGGACATAAACTACAATTGGGTAAAAGGGATTAAAACATCTTCGCGTCTTTTAACGCTGATAGATATTGATGTGCCTGTCGGGAAACGCGTGGCCATGATAGAAGAATGCAACAGGATATTGCGGGAAATACGCGAGAAGTCCCACGATATAATACTGAGTCCCTTCAAGGGAAACATGAAAAACGGGGTGCGGCGTCGAAGGTTGGATTTTATGACATGCCGTGCTATAGTGGAAAAAGCATATTTGACGGTAATGCCCAGGCAAAAAGCGCCTGCCGCGATGCAGCAGATGCTGTTGGAGGCTATATGACGAATCTTGAGCTTCTTGCCTATTCCGGTCGGCATCCTGTCCCCCTGATTGATTCATACTACAACAAGGACAAGATCGTAATAACGCTGGCAAAAGAACAGTCTAACGAGTTGATGCGGGCTAATGCCCGTCTGATAGAGTTGATTACCGTATTCAACTATTTGAACGGAGAAGGCCTTCAGGAGAATTCTGCCGAAATCCAGAAGGTTGTAGAAAATGTTGTAAAGATTCTTGACGATGTCAATGGCATTAACTATTCCGCGTTCTCTCAGTTTTTCATGGTGTATAATACAACGTACAGTTCCTACAGGGAGTTTGATGGCGCAAAGAAACGCCGGTTTGTCTATGCTATGCTGCTCCGATACTGTGAAGAGCGTCATGGGATGTATTTAAGCCACGGCTACAGCGATGCGATATTGCAGGTTATGTGTGATAATTACTCTCACAAGCGCAATTCCAAGACGACAATCGACAAAATCACCGATACGTTAGAATCTCTTGGATTCAGACATCTTCCAGAAACGGCATCATTTGAATCTGCCGACAATTTTTATCTCTTGCCGGACAAGGGGGATGCCGGAATATATCATAACATGGTGACAAGCCTTTCACTGGAAACGAGGGCGCTGCAACAAGAACAGGACAAGTTGCCGGACTTTATCATCAAGATTGACGGGGCCTATTATATCGGCGAGGCGAAGATGATGAAGGGGAGCGGCGGAGGCCAAGATAAACAACTTGTCGAGATTATCAATTTCATTCGGTATCAGGAACGGCAGCCGAATGTGCATTATGTTGTTTATTTTGACGGCGAGTATGCGAATATGCTGCTTTCGTCAACTGACAGATCCCCGAAGATAGAGCGGCAATATCAGGATATTGTCAAATGCTTGACGGAGAATCCAAAGAATTTCTTTGTGAACCCTGATGGATTTGTTGCAATGCTGAATGACTTATGCAATGGAGGTGGCGAATGAAATGGCCGACCATCAAGGCGACGGCGAGGCGACGGAGCTGTGGCTTCATTTCCAGAAGGTGGTCAATTGGGTGGAGACGATATTCCCGGACTACCGCAAGGAGATGAAAGGACTCGACTGGGGACGGCTCTACAGGGAGTTCGGCGGGAAGAGCTGGAACCCGGCGGAACTGGGCAGGCAGGTCGCCGCGCTGATGGCGGACAAGGAGGTGCAGAAGCATAGCGGCATATACGAATATCTGCTTTCGGGCGGAGTGCGCGTCGAGAAACTGCATTTGCGGCAGTTCGACGACGATGACAAGCGCTCTGCCTACGAGAGGCAGAC
>CACYEO010000156.1 GCA_902773475.1 uncultured bacterium
CCCAGGACATATCCCGTAATGTCGCCGCGCCCGTCCACTGCGCCTTTCACAATGGTGAAACCGAGTTTTGCGCTTGAAAACCATCCGAGACAGCGGCTGTCCGCCGTCGCCAGATCCTGCGCGGCTACGTACATCGGGCCGGTGCGTACGGAAAGATCGTGGCGTCTGCGCCATGAAACGCCGGCCGAAAGAGACGGGAAAAAGAGATTGCTCCAGTAGCCTACGCCGTCGGTGAAATCAAGCACCATCAGTTCGGAAGCCTGCGGCCAGCGCGACCAAAGCGGATCCCAGGCTCTGTCGCGGCCGCCGTCGCGCCTGCGGTTGCGGTCTCCGCTCAGATAATACACCTCGCCCTGCAGATAAGGCCGCCAGTCTTCGCCGGCATCGGGAGACCACCGCAGAGAAGCATCGGCCATCACGCCGGAACATGAAGCTCCGCCGTCGCGCTTCCCTTCTTGAAGCGCCGCCTCGAAAGCGCCCGAAAACTCCTTGCCGAATCTGGGCATGAGCCTTGCGCCGAAAGTGTGGACCTTGCGCCCGGGGACGGGCGCGCCGCCGGGAAGATACGCTTTGGATTCCCGCTTGTAGAGCCAGTACGCGTCGAAAGGCAGGTTGTCGATCGATCTCGAGCGGTGGTACAGCCCGCCGCCGAATTCGTTCTGCCCGCGCGTCCCGGGCCATATAGTGGCGAGTTCGCGCTCTCCGTGCGCGGCGTTTGGATGCCCCCACGAAAGGGCGGTCTTGTGCGAATTGAATATTGCAAGGGCATCGGTCTTTTCTTGTTCCGTGAACGCCCAGCGCAGACGGATTGCATCGAAAAACACCGTGCGGGATCCGTCCGCAGGAGTTCCGTCGAGAAGCACGAGTCCCGCTCCGTACATTTCAGGGCCTGTGAAATCCTGACGTCCGGCGCGGATGTCGAGCCGCCCGCCGAACAGTCCGTAAAGATCAAGATAAAGATTGTCGATCAATGCTTCGTCCGGGAAGCGCGAACTCTTTGAATGCGAAGGACTGCTCCAAAAGCGGAATTCGTCCGCGCCGCGAATGTAGAATTTGAAATCTTCGTTCCCAGTCTGCATCCAGACATTGACCAGATTCCTGAAATAGTTGTTGTATCCGCGCATGGCAGGCGTCGCGCCCGGTATGCGGTCCGCCACCTCCTGGCGCGCGCGCAGCGAAGCGCCTGCATTCCAGTCCAGTCCGCTTTTCCCGGCATTCTCCTCCGGAGCGGCGGAGCTTTTCGCATTTTCCGCCCCGTGCGCGGCGAAAAATGCAGCGATTGCAACAAATGCTAAGATTGTTTTCATCGGGTTTGTCAAGGAATGTCGCTTTGGGGAAACGTCATGAAATAATGAAACCCGCACGCACCCTCGTAAAGCACGCCTATGTCGCCGCCGACGGTGCAGAGCGAAGAATATCCGGCGCCTTCGCGCGAATCGTACACGATCCCGTTAGACCAGGTTCTGCCGCCGTCGAGGGACCTGCGCAATGTCATGTTCGATCTCGAACGCAGGTCGGCGGGATTGGAAATGTACACGGATCCATCCTTGGAAAGAAGCGAACCCTGGCAGAGGCCTGCGGGCTGCGGAACGTCGCATGGAATTTTCTCCCACGTCTCGCCCAGATCGCGCGTAATTCCGGAAGTGCGCTTTCCGGCGGTACCTTCGCGCGTATTCACAAGAAGCACGCCCGGCTCGATTTCCGCGACTGCGGATTCAGAACCGCCAAACGCCATCGCTTTCGAGGAATGCCAGGTGCGGCCTTTGTCTTTGGACCACACGAGAACCGCGGAATGCGGCGCGCGGCCTTTGTCGCCCCACACCTGCGCGGGAAACACAAGGGTTCCGTCGGACATTGCGATACCGGCGCCGGGGCCCTGAAACAGACAACCCCAGCCGGCGGTGTCGGAATCCGGCATGCGCTTCACCGCTTCGGTGATATTCACCGGGGCGGACCATGTCTCTCCGCCGTCCTCGGACTTGGAGAGAATCATCTGGCCGCAGGCTTGCGGAGAACACGTGCCTTTTGAAGACGTGAAAAGCGGATGGCCCGACACGGGCGCCCGCAAAGCCGCTATCCAGAGAACGCCCGACGGGTCGCACAGGATGGCAGGATCGCCTATGCCGGTTCCGCCCGGAAGATCCTTCCACGGAATCGCGACACGGGGAACCGTCCACGTCGTTCCTCCATCGCGCGAGATGGAAACTCCGACATCTATGTCCGCCGGGAGATCCAGCGAATGGTTGTACCGTATGTCAAACGCCGCAACAAGCGCGCCGGAAGGCGCCTGCACCACGCCGGGAATCCTGAAACTCTTCGAAACGCGCCCGCCTGCGATTTCCATGACAGGGTGCGTAACCGTCTTTGCCGTGCGGAATTTCACGCCGCCTATTTCAAACACCGTCGAGACCGGTGCGGACTCTTCAGGCTCCAGAAAAATGGAGTAGTAGTTTTCGCCCTTGAACGCGGGAACCGTGAAAACGGCGAATCCGGCGCGGAACTCGGGCCGCTTTCCTTTTCCGCCCAGACGGATCGTCTTCAAAAGCGACGGGTCGCCCTTGAAGGGAACCGCCAGCTCTTCACTGGAAGACTGTACGGCCGAATCCGCGTATATGCGTCCGACAGGCCGTCCGGTTTCCCCGTATACGGCAGGAACGGAAAACGGCACGACTCTGACGTTCTCAAGCGCCCCGTAACATACCGAAACCAACACTGCGGCAAGCGCCGAAACGCAAATTCTCATAACGCACCCCGAATCAATCGTAACTGTTGAAACCGCCGGGCACCGGCATCATTCCTTCCCAAGACTGGTTCGTCGCCCAAGGCAAATCCGTATCGGCGGCGGTATCCGCCACGCACCCCGAAAACAGCAGAGCGGCTGCAACGGCTGCGGCAAGAACCGCGACGACACTCCTTTTTTCAGGTTTCATCGCCATGCGCTCACTCTGGGAATACAATGTCGCCAAGCTGGAGATCGTCGAGTTTGCCGTCGGTGACGACATCGGCGAGGACGTAGTTGGTCCCTCTCGTGTGGTTGCGCAGACGGATGCGGCTGACAACCTTGCCGAGACCGCCGTCAGGCGCGGGCCTGCGGACGAGAAGCTCTATCATCGGCAGCGGGGTCAAGCCGTCCTCGCCGATAAGCTCCTTCATGGTCTGGTCGTTGAACTTGACTATGCACCAGTTCTTCTCGTTGTCGAAGAACACGATTTCGCCCTTGTTGTCGCCGTCGGACAGCACAGACGCAGACGTGGATATTCCAGCGCCGGAGCCTGCATTGGCTGCGGCGCGCGCGGCCGCGAGCAGCTGGGCGCGCGCTTCGCGCAGAAGGCGGTCGAGCTGTTCGGCGAGTTTTGTGGCCTTGTCCAGTTCTTCCTGCTTCAGAGCCGTCTCGTCCTTTGCCGCCTGGACTTCCTGGCGCAGAGAGGAAATCTCGGTGTTCTGCTCCGCGATGGTGGCCTGCTTCTTTTCAATTTCATCGTCGCGGGCGATAATGTCTTTCTTGAGACCCTCGATCGTCTTGTCGCGCTCCACGATCGTTTTCTTGTCGAGACGCGCAATCTGCGCGAGTTCGTTGTATTTTTTCACGACCGGCGGTATTTTCTCGCGGACTTCGGTCAAGGCTTTGCGGGTTTCGTTCAGTGCGTCGAGCTGCTGGCGCGCGCGCTCGTAGACTTCCGAAAGAAGCTCGGCCATTCTGGTGCCGGTCTGGTCGAACTCGCCGGGTTTGACTTTGTCAGGAATCGGATTGCCCTCGTGGTCGAGGCGGTAGATCTTGCGCAGATCCATGCGCGTCTCGGCATTGTCCCACGCATAAACCTTCGCGCCGAGAGTTTCGAGTTTCTGCTGATACGAGCCGTCGAGTATTTCGTTGTACTCGATATCGATTTCGGGGTTGGCCTCGACAGGGGAAGAGTCAAGCCTGTACACGTCAGGATCCTTCAGCGTCTCGCGTTTCGCAGGCTCGGTCTCTATCGTACTCGCAAGTTTCACGATGGCTGTTTCAAGCGCGAGGTTGCGATCGCCCAGCAACTGCCTTTTCTTGTTCAGCTGGAGTTCGAAATACAGCAAGACGCCTGTTGTTGCGAGCAGTACGTATATGAAGAAATGCAAGAGTTTGTTCATGTCTGGCCGCTCCGTTTTACGGTATGGTTGGCGTACGCCGCATTGCGCCCCGCGCAACACTGTTTCCGCGCGGATATGAGTATAGATTTATCCGCCGTCCGTGGCAAGCGCAAAAACGCGCAACTACGCAAGCGGGGCGCATCTGGGTAATTCACCGTCTGGCTTTTTGATTATGGGAAACAACTATTTGAAACAACATTCCTTTGGCGTGCGGGCGCGGGGCCTTGCGGCACCACTCTATCGACCGCCTTCGGCAGCGACCTTATGTCGGCGGATACGCTTCGCAGTTCACGCGTCGCGCTCA
>CACYEO010000157.1 GCA_902773475.1 uncultured bacterium
ATTGGGCGCGACGACTACGCTGGAAAAGCCCGAATATCCCGGCCTCGATTCCCGGAGCGACTGCCATGCATGGGGGGCGCATCCGCTTTGGTTCCTGAGAACAGGCGTCGCGGGCATAAGGAGCGCCGCGCCGTTCTTCGAGAAGGTGCGCGTAGCACCGCAGCCCGGCGGGCTCAAGCGCATCCGCGTATCCTGCCCCCACCCGTCGGGCGCGATGATAGAGGTCGATCTCTCCTTTGAAGGCGGCAAGGCGCGCGGGCGCGTGACGACGCCCGTCGCGGGCGAATTCGTCTTCGGCGGCGAAACCAAGGCTCTCAAGCCCGGCGTCAACGAAATTTGACCATCGTGGAATGCAGAATGCGATTCGCGGGATCTCAATGGGTTGAATCATGAATGCATCGTTTTTCGATTCCGTTCTTGCGGCGGCCGCTTCGTCGGGCACGCTGATTTCCATTTTGCTCGGCGTTGTAATGTTCGGCATGGGGCTTGCGACGCGGATTGACGACTTCAAAGTGGTGTTCAGCCGCCCCAAAGACATCGTCATCGGCTGCGCGGCGCAGTTTACGGTGATGCCCGCGCTCGCCTGGGCGCTCGCGCGCAGTTTCGGCCTTGACGATGCTTTGACTGTAGGCGTGGTCCTCGTAGGGTGCTGCCCCGGCGGAACGGCCTCGAATGTGATTACCTATCTCGCGAAGGGCGATCTTGCGCTTTCTGTCGGCATGACGGGCGTGTCTACCATACTTGCTCCGCTTTTGACGCCTGCCTTGACATGGATTCTAGCCGGAGAGACGGTGGAGGTCGATACCGCCGGAATGTTCATCGGTATTCTATGGGTCGTGATTCTTCCCATCTGTCTTGGATTCGCCGCCAGGCATTTCTGCCCCAAGGCGACCGATCGCGCCGTGCGGTACATGCCGGCGGTTTCCTCTGTTGCGATTGCTGTCATAATCGCGCTTGTCCTCGCCGCGAACGCAAGGCGGATCGCGGACGGCGGACTTTCGGTTTTCATGGTCGTCATCCTGCACAATTCGTGCGGGCTTGCGCTGGGATATTTGATTGCCGCCGCGCTTCGCCTTGCCGAGCCTAAGCGCAGGGCACTGTGCATAGAAGTTGGCATGCAGAATTCCGGGCTTGCTGCGAGCCTCGCCGCAACGCATTTCGCCGCATATCCGATGGCGGCCGTGCCCGGCGCGATTTTCAGCGTATGGCATAATCTGAGTGGCGCTTTTGTCGCGCGCATTTTTACGCGCCGTGACGCCGCCAGACGGGATTGAACGCGGACCGGGAGACGGTAAATGCGAAACGACAGGCGGAAATCTTCATTCCACGGCGGCGGCCGGTTCCGTCGGCACGGCGACGATGCGCGCCATGGAATGCCCGGAACGGCTGATGCGGGAACGGGTCATGTGCCGGTGAAGCTCGCCATCGTCGGCGGCGGCGCGGCTGGAATGTTTGCGGCGGCGGCAGCGGCGGAACTCCGGATTCCGTGCGTTGTTATCGAGCGCAAGGTGCGTCTTGGGTCGAAGGTGCTTATGACCGCGAACGGACGCTGCAACTTCACGAAGGATGTTTCGCCCGAACAGTTCCTCGCCGATGTCGGGCCCGCCGCACAGTTCGTCGCCAAGTCAGTCCGCGAATGCCCGCCGCGCAGGATCATGGCGTTTTTCAAGTCCCTTGGAGTAGGGTTGCGACGCATGGCGGACGCCCGGATGTTTCCGGCGGACGGCAAAGCCACGACTATCGTCCATGCTTTCGGGGACTTGCTTCGCGATAAAGGAGTGCCGATACTGTCCAACTGCCCGGTGACGGGAATCCGCCCGGAGAAACCGGGCTTTGCCGTTGCGGTGAAAAACTTCACGCTCGCGGCGGAGAACGTCCTTGTCGCGACTGGCGGCGCGAGCTATCCAAAACTTGGCTCGGTCGGCGACGGGCAGCGTTTCGCCGCCGGTCTCGGCCACAGCATAGTTCCGTTCCGTCCGGGTCTGATCGGAATCGAAACTTCCGATCCCCGCGTGACGCGCCGCGCCGGGCAGCGGTTCGAGAATGGATATGCGCGCGTTGCAGGGCGCGGCGGCGAAACGCTGTACGAATACCGGGGCGAAATCGATTGCGAGACGTTCGGGCTGAGCGGGAGCGCGATATACAATTGCGAGCGCTTTATCGAGCATTGCCTGCGCGAGAGGCCGGATCTGCGGATCGCGGACTTGTCGCTGGAGGCCGTGTTCGGGCGCGAGACCGTCATCGTCGAATGTCCGCGTCCGCGTCCCTTGAAGGAGGCGATCGTCACCATCGGCGGCGTCGCGCTTGACGAAGTCGATCCGGCTACAATGGAGTCGCGGATCGTGCCCGGACTGTATTTCGCCGGAGAAGTCCTTGATATCGACGGACCGACCGGCGGCTACAACCTGACGCTTGCTTTCGCGACGGCCCGGCGCGCGGTAGAATCAATCGCGGCGCGGCGGGCGCGTTGACGCACCCGCCGCGCATTGCTGCGGTTCATTCCGCCTTGTCACATTTCTTCGTAGGCGATCTTTGCGTTCTGCAGCTTTGTTATGAAATCCTGCACCACCGGAGATTGCGAACGCACTATAGGAATGAGCGTATACGAACCCATTATATTTATCGAAAAGGCGTAGCGGTCGGGATAGCAGAGCCAGCCTATAATCGCTCCGATTGCGCCGATGGCTATGTTGAAGCCAAGAATGATGTTGGCATCATGTTTGGGCGAAGCGAAAAAATCCGGTACGAACGATTTCGCCATGAAGTAAAGCGTGAATCCCGCAATGATGGCCGACACGACGCGCTTGAAAAAATTGTTTTTATGCTCTATGGTATATCCCGCGATGCCGCTGAGAAGGATGTCTACCTGGTCTTTGATTAGGGTGCGTCCATCCGCAAGACCGTGTCCGTCCACAAGACGAAGTATCTGGCCTCGAAGATGCTTGTTCGTCAATGTCAGGAGGCATCTCCTTCCAAGATTCAGGACGGCTATCGTTCTCTCTGGGACTTTTTGATTAGGCATGGTTTCTCCTTTTTTTGTTTGTGCTGCTCTTATTGTCATGGACGGCTCCGCCGTCCATGAAGCGGTTCAAGGATGATAAAGCCGTCTTGAAGATTCTTCGCGACGACAGTCATGCCTTCGACGGCGTCGGCGGGAGGATTCCGTATCGGCCACAGTTCGTCGTCTCCGTCCCTGCGGAACATCGGCTTCCCTCCGGCAAAATGTATCTTTCCCGCTGCGCTTGCAATGGCGGATACTGTTTCAGGAGGAGCGTTTTTCATGACCAGGCGGGCAAACGCCCTGCCGACAAAAGCCCGGAAGACGAAATAGTACAGCGCGGAGAAGAGAAGCAGCGACAGGAGGAATATCAAGACGCTCCACTTGATCGGCGCGTCGATACGCCATGTCAAGTAGCAGGAAAGCGACAATACGCCCCACCATGACAGTATTTCGGTTTGCTGGAACAAATCCGTCACGAATAGCGTCAGCGCCAGCGCAAGAAGCCATTCCGGCAGCAGGAAATCCATCACGCAGTCTCCTTTTTCGCGGCAGGCGTGTTTTCGGACATCAACACGGACGGAAGTGTTGAAAGCGGCATGAACACCTTGCTCGAGGGGCTTTCCGAGATCTGCCGGTAGGACTCGAGCGTTTTTTGCGCGATGAGTATCTTTGCGGCGGCCTCGCCGCCTACAAGTTCCCCGATCATATTGAGATACTCCCTCTCGCCCGCCGCAACGAGCTTGATCGCCTCCGACGCGGCTTCGGCGCGCATTATCGCGGCCTTTTTGGCCGCTTCCGCCTCCTGCACGACGGCAAAGGCCTTCCCCTGGGCTTCAAGTTTGATCGCCTCGGCGCGGCGCGACGCTTCAAGCTGCTGCCGCATCGCATTGCGCGTTTCCGCTTCGGCGGCCAATTCCTGGACCTCGAGTCCGGTAAGATTCACGCCCCACCGGCGGACTGTCTCGGAAACTACCGAGACGACATGTTCCGACATCGCCGCGCGCGTGGCGACTACCGTGTTCAAGTCGTTTTGCCCGACATACGCGCGGACCTCGCCGAGAACCGCCTCGCGTATAGATTCGTGCAGTTTGTCGACTTCGTATACGGCTTTTATCGGGTCGGTGATGCGCCATCTGTATGCGCAGTCCACCGTGAGTTTGACGTTGTCATGTGTAAAACAATCGCGTTTGCGGGTGTTGTCGAATTGTTCAGACAGCTCGATATACCAGCCGCCATCCTTGTTTGTGTCGCCGCCCCACATGGGTCTGACGTTCTTCAACTTGTCAAGAAAAGGAATGAAAAAACGAAGCCCGCTGTGTGCGACTCTCACCGGCCTGCCGAACCGTTCGACAATCGCACAATGCGACTGTGGAATTATTCTCCAGAATATAATCATGATGTTTTCCCTCTCGCCCGTTGTTTCGATTGCGGGAAAAGAAAAAGGGCGCAATCCCGTCCCGCATTCTTGGGAGGCCCTGGAAAAGCCCTGTCTGAACACGAAACGGGCGCACCCTATGGGCGCGTCCACGCTCGCCGGCTCAGACTGTGAAATTTTCCAGGTTTCCCAAGGTCTCATATCATACTGTGCAAAAATTCCGTAATGTCACGCGAAAAATGAGAACGGCGGTATTTTTATTTCAAGTATCGCCATTTCCGTGTTGCCTCTCAGCCCGGGGCTGGTATCACCGCGCCTTTTCTCATCTTTTCGCACTTTCTCAACTCTCGCTGCATTAATCAACAGGTGTCAAGCAATCCCTGCCATTGTTGGTGCGTTTCAGTCCCGTGCGAACGAGAATATGGGTAAAAAAACGCCAAATTTTCCAAAAATTGGCCGAAAATTGACTTTTTTTGCTTTTTTTCGTTTTTTCCATTGACTTACGGTGGGGGAAAGTGTTTACTATTGTCACGAAATGTCACGGTAGTAGGTATGAAGAACGAAATCCAAAGCACTGAACAAAGAGGCAACCGGTCGGGGGTACTCGTCGGTCGTTTCGATCATGCTTTGGATCCTAAAAAGCGGCTTACCATTCCAAGCGAGTGGCGATCCGCTCTTGGCCGCCCGGAGTACATCTACGTGTTTCCGAACCCTCACGAGGAATGCCTTGACCTCGTTCCGCGGGAGGAGATGGAGACCCGTTTGGAGAAGCTTCGCAAAGCGGCGTTTTTCGATCCCGAGATGGGAAAGATCCTGCAGGCCATCGGCGAATCCGCGCAACAGCTCGAATTCGACGTGCAGGGACGGATCCGCATCGGGGACAAGTTGCTCAAATACGCGGGGTTGTCCGGCCAGGTGGCCATGGTCGGCGCCATTAACCGCGCTAAATTGTGGAATCCGGAGAAATTGCCGCCGGAGGAGAAAGTGGATACGGCAAAACTGCGCGATGCGCTGTCCAAGTTCGCATTTTGAACGCATGACAGGGATTTGAACGGATGCACATACCCGTAATGCTTGAAGAAACGCTGCTCGATCTCGCTCCGGGACCGGGCGGGGTTTTCGCAGACGGGACGTTGGGGTCGGCCGGACATTCACGCGCGATACTGGAAAAATGCGGATCCGGCGGAACGCTTATAGGAATAGACCGGGACATGGAGGCAATAGAACGTTCGCGCGCCGCGCTTGCCGATGTCCCGGGACGGAAGATCCTGGTTCACGGCAGGCACGGGGACATCGCGCGGATCGTCCGCGAGAACGGTTTTACGCAGATAGACGGCGTGCTGATAGACTGCGGAGTGTCGTCGGACCAGCTTGACACGGCGGAGCGCGGATTCGCGTTTTCGAAAGACGGGCCGCTCGACATGCGCATGGATCCGTCGGCGGGCGAAAGCGCGGCGGATTTCATCGCAAACAGGAGCGAAGAGGAGATCGCGCGCGTACTGCATGAATTCGGCGAGGAGCCTTTCGCGCGCCGGATTGCGCGTGCGATATGCGAAGAGCGCAGGCGCGGGCGCATCGAAACCACCGGCGCGCTTGCCGCGACGGTGGAGAAGGCTGCGGGGCGGCACGGAGCGAAGCATCCGGCAACGCGCACGTTCCAGGCGCTGAGGATGGCGGTGAACGGGGAGATCGACGAGCTTGTTTCGGCGTTGCGCGGCGGACTTGAAATCCTCAAGCCGGGCGGGCGTTTCGCCGTGATAACGTTCGAGAGCCTGTGCGACAGGACGGTCAAGCGTTTTTTCGCCGCGCATACTGTGCGTGAAAGGTCTCTTCCGCAGGGCGGAAGCGTAAAGGAGTTCGAAAAACCCGCAGTCAGGCTTCTGCGGAGCAAGGCGCTCGTCCCTTCTGCGGAGGAATCCGCGGCGAACCCGCGCGCGCGGAGCGCGAAACTGCGCACGGCGGAGAAAATCGATTTCGAGGTTTGAACCTGATACTTGGAACAGACAAAAAGGATTTGGAAAATGGGGAAACGGAAAAACAGGAAAATCGTGAAAAAATCGTCGGGCGTGAGGTTCGGCGCATTCGTGTTCCCGATGATTTTCTTCTCCGCGATCGGCGTGGCGTTGATCTACTGGGTCGCGGACCAGCGCGGGGCGAGCCTTCAGCGGTCGCTGAACGAAGAAGAAACCGCGCTGAAATCGCTTGAAGAGGAATACGCGCGCGAGTGCGTGAGGTGGGATTCCATGGTAAAGCCCGACAATCTCGACAAAGCCCTTTTGAAACACGGACTCGCAATGGAGAAGCCGCGTCCGGAACAGATCGTGCGGCTTGATTCCGCAGGCCGCCCGAAACCCGGGCAGACTTCCGTGGCGTGGATAAACACCCGGCGTTCGCGCACGGCGGTGGCGATGCGCCGCCGCGACGGATTCCGCGGCGGGCGCAACTGACGGCGGAGGCCGCAGACATGGCGGGAGCGAAACGCGCATTCTTCAACTGGCGGCTTGCCGTCTGCCTTCTTCCGCCGCTCTCGCTGGGCGCCTACACGGCCCACAGGCTGCTTGATCTGCATCTTGGCGGAAAGGCGAGCGACACGCTGTACTATTTCACGCGCGAAGTTCCCGGACTGCGCGGCGGGATATATGCCGGAGGCGAAAAGAAAACGCCTCTTGCCGTGTCGACGGTGGCGTGGTCGTACCACTTCGACCCGTTTTCCATAACGAACCCTCCGCCGGGAATCACGGCGGAAAGCGTGGCGCGGGAAATATCGCAGAGACTCGAACTTCCGTACGAAGAGGTGCTTGCCGTCTGTACGGCGACGAACCGGGGAAAATACGTGCCGCTGCGTCCGCGCAAGGAAATAGCCGCTTCCGATTCCGTCCACAAGGCTTTGACGGCCAATCCGGCGATCGCCGGGCTGATAGTCGAGGACGATCAGGTGCGCACCTATCTGTGCGGCGGACGATTCGGTTCGATAACCGGATACGTGAACAAGGAAGGCGATGCATTTTTCGGCGTGGAGCAGGCTTACGACGCGCAGATGCGCGGCATCCCGGGCAGGATCGAAGGCCAGCGCGACGCGAAACGGCGCGAAATACCGCAGAAGCGGGTTTTCAAGAGCGACCCCATTCCAGGCGCGGACGTCTACCTTACGATAGACCGCGACATACAGTATGCGGCGGAAGACGCCGTCGCCGCCGCCGTGGCGTCCAACAGCGCCAGATCCGGTTTCGCGCTTGTCATGGAAGTCAGGACGGGGCGGATACTTGCAATGGCGTCATGTCCGGAATTCGATCCGGTGGAATTCCGTTCTGCAGACGCGGATGCCGTGCGCAACCGCTGCGTTTCGTACAACTACGAGCCTGGCTCGATGATGAAAGTGATCGCCTGCGCGGCCGCGCTGAACGAAGGGGCGGTCACGCCGGACACGAAACTTGACGTAGGGATGGGAAGCTGGAATTTCGCCGGATTCACTCTGCACGACCATCCGACGGGCGTAATCGACTGCCGCGACGCGATAGCGAAATCTTCGAACATCTATTTCGCGAAAGTCGTGGTGGGCGACGACAAAAGCGCGTTTCCTGGAATAGGCCCGTCGAAAATGTACGATTACATGAGGATGTTCGGATTCGGTGAAAAGCCCGGCACGACAATGCCGGGGGAACAGAAAGGGCTTTTGCGCCCGTGGAAGAAATGGAGCCGCGTGCAGGCTTCCCGCGTACCGATAGGCCAGGGCGTTTCCGTGACCGGACTGCAGCTGGCGAGCGCATACGCGACCATTGCGAACGACGGCATCCGGATGAAACCGTATTTCGTGGAGAAGGTCGTTTCCGGCAGGGGCGAGACGCTTGTAGAGAACAAGCCGCGCAGGCTTGGCCGCGTCATAAAGGAAAAGGCCGCGCGGGATCTTCGGGAAATGATGAAAGGCACCGTGTCGAGCGAAGGAACGGCGCGCCGCGCCGCGATACGCGGCTATTCAGTCGCCGGAAAAACGGGCACTTCCCAGCAGGTCGTGAACAGGCGCTATTCGCAGAAGGACTACTGGGCGTCGTTCTGCGGAATGATTCCCGCCGGAAAACCGGAACTTGTGATACTCGTGACGATTGACCGCCCCAAACCGATACACACAGGCGGGTATGTCGCCGCTCCGGTTTTCAAGGCCATTGCGGAAACTGCGGTGCGGACGCTTGAAATACCGCCGGACAGGCCGGGAGAACTGCTTGAGGACGAGGAGCGCAGATGGCGCGAGAATCTCGTCAAGCGTGCAAGGGGAAGCCGGTGAAGGGTGTTTGCGTTTCCGTAGCGCGCGTCCTTGAACGCGAACTGTCCGCCGAAGCGCGGTGCGACGTCGAATGCGCGGCGGTGGAATGCGATTCGCGCAAGGTCTCCCCCGGCTGCGCGTTCGCGGCGATTCCAGGAGTGGAAAACGACGGAGCGGCGTTCGCCGCCGAAGCTGTCGCGTCCGGCGCAAAGTGCATAATCGCCGAAAAGCCCCTCCCCCGCGCGGGAGTGCCGGTTTTCCAGGTGCGCGACGCCCGCCGGGCGTGGGCGCTTCTCGCGTGCGCCGTCGCGGGCGATCCTTCGCGCGCGATGCGCGTGTGGGGCGTTACGGGGACGAACGGAAAGACCACGACGGCCTGGACGCTCGCGGAGATGTTCCGCAGATCCGCACCATGCGGACTTGTCACCACGGTAGAGACTTCATGGCCGGGGTTTTCGGCGGAATCCGCGCACACGACTCCGGACGCCGGGGAACTCCAGGAGATGTTTTCTTCGATGCGCGCTTCCGGCGCGAAGCGCGCGGTGATGGAGGTGTCTTCGCATTCCACGTGCCAGCGCCGTATCGACGGAACGCAATTTGCGGGCGGGATTTTCACCAATCTGTCCGAAGACCATCTTGACTACCACAAGACGATGGAATCGTATTTCGAGGCGAAAACCGCGTTTTTCCGCCAAGTCGCCGAATTCTCCCCCGGCGCGCCGGCGGTCGTATGCGTCGGCGGCGGGTGGTCCGGACGGATGGAGCGCGAAGTGCGCGCACTGGGGCTGGAATGCGTGACGTGCGGCTTTGCGCCGGACTGCGCGGTGCGCGGGGAAAATCTTGAAATTTCGGGAAGGGGGAACAAGTTCGACATTTCCGCAGGAGGAAAGTCCGTGCGCGTGGAATGCCCTCTTGCGGGAAGGTACAATGCGGAGAACGTCCTGTGTGCCGCCGCGGCCGCGCTTTGCGAAGGCGCTGCGCTCGGGGAGATTGCAGAGTCGATCCATTCCCTCCGCCCCAGATGGGGGCGGCTTGAACCTGTGGAAACCAAATCCCCCGCCGCCGTGTTCGTGGATTTCGCGCACACGCCGGATGCGCTCGAGAAAGTTCTTGCGGCGGTGCGCGAGTTCACGCGCGGGAAAATCCACATAGTGTTCGGCGCCGGCGGCGACCGCGACCGCGCCAAACGCCCCCTCATGGGCGCCGCGTGCGCGGAAGGCGCCGACCGTCTGGTCGTGACTTCGGACAATCCGCGTTCGGAAAATCCGGCGGACATAATCGCCGACATCGTGCGCGGCATCCCGGAAGGAACTCCGTTCGCCGTGGAGCCGGACCGCGCGGCGGCAATCGCGCTCGCCATATCGTCTGCGCGCGCCGGCGACACTGTGATTATTGCAGGCAAAGGCCACGAACGCACGCAGACGTTCGCCGGCGGGACGATTCCTTTCGACGACCGTGCCGCCGCCATGGCTGCCGCAGAAAGACAAGCGCCGGAGGTTTAGCCCCCGGCGCTTCCGTTTTGCCGCTGCCATGCAGCCGTTATTCCGCCGCGATGGCGGAAACCGGGCACTGCCCGGCGCACGCGCCGCAATCGACGCACTTGGAAGAATCGATCACGCACTTGCCGTCCTTCTCGGAGATTGCTTCGACAGGGCAGCCGGACATGCAGGAACCGCATCCAACGCAGAGTTCAGGGTTGATCTTGTGTGCCATTTTTTTTGACTCCTTTTTTCGGGTGGTGTGAAAACGACTTGAATAGGCTATCAAACGCAGGCGGACTTGTCCAGCCTTTGAGTTTAGGCTTATTTTATTCCCTTGGGGTAATGATTTCCTATATGCGGCGTTCGCCGTTCACGAAAACGGCTTTTACGTCGAACGTTTTGGGGTCGAGCACGGCGATATCCGCCGTATAGCCCTTTGCGATGCGTCCGAGCGTTTTGCCGAGCCCCAGTTCGATCGCCTGGTTCCAGGAAGACACGCGCACAACGTCCTTCAGGGGAAGTTTCACGACATCCACGATGTTCTTCAGGCCTTTGTTGATCCAGAGTGTGGAGCCGGCGAGATTGCCGCCTTCCACAAGGCGCGCTTCGCCGTTCTTGAGCATCACCTTCAATCCGCCCATTTCGAAGGCGTAGCCGTCGGGCAGGTGCGAGCAGCGCAGGGAGTCCGTAATCAGCTGGATGTGCTCCAGCGGGCGTTTTTTGAAGACGAGACGCAGCATGTCTTCGCAAAGGTGTATCTTGTCGCAGATGACTTCGGTGTTCAGATCGTCGATCAGAAATCCCGCGCCGACCATTCCGATTTCGCGGTGGTGGAGCTTTGTCATCTGGTTGCAGAAGTGCGTCATGTGGCGCAGGCCCTTTGCGTAGGCCGGGGAGAATTCCGCAAGCGTGGCGCCGGTGTGTCCGCAGCTCGGGACGATTCCGTTCTTGATGCATAGCGCGGCGAATTCCGCGCCGCCTTCGCGCTCCGGCGCGAAGGTGACCATTTTCACCGGTGAGATGCGGTTCAGCGAAAGCACCTCCCCCATGTCCGGCTTGCGCACGAATCCGGGATTCTGCGCGCCGCAGCACGCGGGGTTGATGAACGGGCCTTCGAGGTGGATGCCGATGACTTTTGCGTAGCGCTGGTTGCGGCGGTAGCGGGCGACGTTCCTGGCCGCCTTTACGAGCGTTTCGTGGGAGACGGTCAGCGTGGTCGGCAGGAAGGACGTGCAGCCTTCCTCGAGCTTCGCCTTCGCGATGGCTTCGATCGCCTCCGGCGAATCCTCGTCGCAGACGTCGTAGCCGCAGGCTCCGTGCAGGTGGACGTCGATGAATCCCGGAACGGCGAGCGCGCCTTTCGCGTCATAGACGTCCTTCACGGACGGCAGTTCGTCGCCGTTTGCGTACACGGCGGACACTTTCCCTTTGCGTACGAGCACGGCGGCCTTGCGCATGTCGACGCCGGGCGAAACGACTCTGGCGTTCTTGACAAGCAGATCTCCCATGGCATTTCCCTTTCTTGCCGGTTTGCGGGTTTTCAGAAAAACAGATCGCGCGAACCTTTGCAGGTCGCTTCGTACTGTTTGAGAACGGTGGGGTAGAACTTGGGCAGCCATTTTTCTATGCCTGCCAGCTCCGACTTCAGCAGCGGTTCGCACATGGCGACGGTCTCCGGCGACGCGAAGTCGTCGAGCCATTCGCGGAAGGTGAGAACGGCGTTGATTTTGCAGAATTTCCCTTCGCGCCCGGTCTTGAGCGCGTCCATGATGCAGCCGCCGGTGCGGCCGCATCTGTAGCCTGCGGTGCAGAAGGAGGTTATTATGCCGCGCGACGCCATGTAGCGCACGACTTCTTCGAGAGAGCGGTTGTCGGCCAGCATGAACTGCTGGCGGCTCTTTTCCTGGTCCGATATCTTCGCGGAATCGGAATATCCCTTGATTGCGATGTTGGAAGACGCGTCGAGCTGGGTCATTCCGGCTTCGAGGCAGGCGTTGCGCGATTCCGGCCGTTCCCTGCATGTCACGATCATCCCGGTGTAGGGCACGGCGAGGCGAGTCGCGACGAGTATGCGGCGGAACGTGGCGTCGTCTATGAGATACGGGGATTCCTCCGGCACGCGCGTTCCGCTGGCCGGTTCGAGGCGCGGGAACGATATCGTGTGCGGGCCGATGCCGAACCAGCGTTCAAGGTCGCGCGCGTGCATCACGAGCGCGAGCACTTCGTACTGCCAGTCGTAGAGGCCGAACAGCGCGCCCAGCCCCACGTCGTCCACGCCCGCCTCCATGCACCGGTGGAAGCATGTGGTGCGCCAGTCGTAGTTGCCTTTCACCGACCACGCCGGGTGGAGTTTTTCGTAGGTGGGCCTGTGGTACGTCTCCTGGAACACCTGGAAAGTGCCGATGCCGACATCGTGCAGGACGCGCAGGTCTTCGACCGGAAGCGGCGCCGCGTTCACGTTCACGCGGCGGATTCCCGCCGGCGCGCCGGTTTTCGGCGCTTTGCACGCATGGCCGTACACGGTGCGTATCGTTTCAGCGATGTATTCCGTGGAAGTGGACGGATGTTCGCCGTACACGGCGATTACGCGCTTGTGGCCGATCTTTCCGGCGAGGACGTCGACTTCCTCTTTGAGTTCGTCCATCGAAAGGACGCGGCGCTTCTGGCTGCTGTTGCCTTCGCGGAATCCGCAGTACGTGCAGCCGTTTACGCACAGGTTGGACATGTACAGCGGAGCGAACACGACTATCCGGTTGTCGTAGACCGCGCGTTTGATGCGATCCGCGGCCGCGCGCATTTCTTCGAGGAGATCCGGATCGTCCACCTGGAGAAGCGCCGCTGCGTCTTCCGGCGGAAGCGTCGCGCGCGTCTCTTCCGAGCGCGCGATTATCTCGCGGATGCGAGACGGATCCGGCGGCGCGGAGCGGGCTTTCGCGAGCAGGGTTTCTATCAGGGCGCCGTCGACGAAATGCCTGCCCCCGGGCAGGTATTTGTCGATCTGCTCCTGAATTACGAAATGCTCGCGGTAGTCTTGCGCGTCTTTGAATTTCCGCAAACCGTTGACTGTGGTCATTTCCGCCTTCTTGCTTCTTTACGTGCCGGCCGGCCCGTCTCAGGATTCCGCGGAAGAATCGAACTTCACCGGTTCGATGTGCCAGATGTTCTTCGCGTATTCCATGATCGCCCTGTCGGACGAGAATCTGCCCGAGCGGGCGATGTTCACGAGCGACATGCGGTTCCAGCGGTTCCTGTCGCGGTATGTGCGGTCCACGCGGTCCTGCGCTTCCGAGTAGGAGCGCAGATCGGCGAGCAGCATGTAGTAGTCGTTGTAGTCGATGAGCGTGCGTATTATCGCGTCGAAGGCGCCCGGCTCCATCAGGCAGAACACGTTGCGGCGGATCATGTCGATCGCCTGGCGTATTTCCGGGTCGTTCTCGCAGTATGTGCGGGAGTTGTAAGTGGCGCGCGCGGCCGCCACGTCTTCGGCGCGCATTCCGAAGAGGAACATGTTTTCGTCGCCGACTTCCTGGTTGATTTCGACGTTCGCGCCGTCGAACGTGCCCAGCGTGAGCGCGCCGTTCATCATGAACTTCATGTTGCCCGTGCCGGAAGCCTCGGTCCCCGCGAGCGATATCTGCTCGCTGACTTCAGCCGCCGGAATGATGCGTTCGGCCAGCGAGACGCGGTAGTCCGGCATGAACACCACGGTGAGCTTGCCGCGCGTGCGCGGATTGGCGTTGACCACGTCCATGATTCCGTGTATCAGGCGTATGATGAGCTTGGCCATGTGGTAGCCGGGGGCCGCCTTGGCGGCGAAGATGAACACGCGCGGCACCGGATCGTACGACGGATCGGAAACGAGCCTGTTGTAGACGATGATGATGTAGAGCGCCAGCAGAAGCTGCCGCTTGTATTCGTGCAGGCGTTTCACCTGGACGTCGAAAATCGCCTGCGGGTCGGCGGATACGCCGAGCGTGCGCCCGATGAAGTTGGACAGCGCCTTCTTGTTGTCGCTCTTGATGGTCGCGAGCGAGCTCAGGAACTCCAGGTCGCAAGCCTTGTCTTCCAGCCCCTTCAGCAGGGAAAGATCCGAAATCCAGCCGGGGCCCACGGTCTTTGTGGCGAGGTCGGCAAGCGCGGGATTCGCCTTGAGAAGCCACCTGCGCGGCGTTATGCCGTTCGTCACATTGTGGAAATGGTCCGGCATGAGCTCGTAGAAATCTTTAAACAGGTTTTTGCGGAGGATTTCGCTGTGGAGTTCGGCCACGCCGTTTACTGACGACGAACCGATGATCGCCAGATTCGCCATCCGCACGTAGCGTTCGCCGTTTTCGTCGATTAGCGACATGCGGCGCAGGCGGTCGGAGTCCGCCGGGTAGAGCGACGCGATGTGGCGCAGGAACCGGCCGTTGATTTCGTAGATGATCTGCAGGTGGCGCGGGAGGAGTCGTTCCATCAGCGGAACGGGCCATTTTTCGAGCGCTTCGGGGAGGATCGTGTGGTTTGTGTAGCCTGTGGTGCGGCAGGTTATGTCCCAGGCTTCGTCCCAGTCAAGGCCTTCGTGGTCCACGAGAATGCGCATGAGTTCGGGGATGACGAGCGCGGGATGCGTCTCGTTCAGGTGTATGAACGCCTTTTCGGGCAGGAGCTTCCAGTCGGAGTTGAGGCTGCGGAAGCGGCGCAGGATGTCGCGCAGCGAGCAAGTCACGAAGAAGTACTGCTGGCGCAGGCGCAGTTCCTTGCCGGCGGACGTGTTGTCGTTCGGGTAGAGGACCTTGGTGAGGTTTTCGGCGAGAACCTTGTTTTCGACGGCTTCCACATAGGAGCCCTTGTTGAAGTCGTTGAGGTTGAACTCGTCGGTCGCGCGCGCGCTCCACAGGCGCAGCGTGTTCACGGCGTTGTTCCAGCCGATTATGGGCAGGTCGTATGGCACGCCTTGCACCTGTTCCGCGCCGACCCAGCGCCAGGTCTGGCGTCCGTCGTCCGCCGTGTGGCATTCGACGTGCCCGCCGAAGTTCACTATCTGGGTGTATTCGGGGCGCGCAAGCTCCCATGGATAGCCGTCTTTGAGCCACTGGTCGGGTTCTTCCACCTGCTGGCCGTTCACGATGCGCTGGCGGAATATGCCGTAGTCGTAGCGCAGTCCGTATCCCATGCCGGCCATGTCGAGCGTCGAGAGGGAGTCGAGGAAGCAGGCGGCGAGGCGTCCGAGGCCGCCGTTTCCGAGCCCGGCGTCGACTTCGAAGTCGCGCAGGGAATTCCAGTCTATGCCGTAGTCTTTGAGCGCTTCGGCGCACTGGTCTTCTATCTTCAGGTTGATGACGTTGTTGCCGAGCAGTCTGCCGATGAGGAATTCAAGGGAGAGATAGTAGAGGCGGCGGGTGTTTTTCTTCGCGTAAGTATCCTGGGTTTCGAGCCAGCGCTCGATAAGTCTGTCGCGTATGGCGTATGCAAAAGCGGAATACCGGTCGCGCGGAGTGGCCGAGGCCTCGCTCTTTGCGCACGTGTAGCGCAGATGCCATGCGTAATCGGCCTTCAGACCTTCGACATTCATTTCGACCCTGCGGTCGCTTTTGGCTGTTCTTTTCTTTTCCATTTCTGTTTCCGTGATGCTATGCGGTCGTGAAAGGCGCAATTATACCAAAATATTGCGCGGATTCCCCGCGAAATCGGGGTCTTGCACACCCGATGGGGGCGCACCTGTGTTTTTCACCCGGGCGGTTTGAGATTGGAAACAACCGGAACAACTGGAAAAAACAACTTCGAGAGAGGGGTGCGGACTGCGAAGCGTATCCACCGGCCCAAGGCCTCTGCCGAAGGCGGTCGCCAGAGCGGAGCCGCAAGGCCCCGCAAGCTCGCACCAAAGGAAAGTTGTTTCAAACAGTTGTTTCCCATAATCAAAAAGCTATGCGGTGAATTACGCAGATGCGCCCACCCGATGGGGGGGGCGGAAGGCCGGCAGGCAAAATTAGCCGGCTGCGGACGCTGCGTGACGGCTTCCGCTCCGCAGTGCCGGAGGAATGCGGAAAATCACGCCGGACGGCGCAGTCTGTGGTATTCCTGCAAAGTGCGGACTCCCGTGCCGCCGAATGCGACTTCCTCCGCAAGACCGCCTACCGCGGCGCGGAATCCGTCCAGCGTGGTAGTGAGCGGAACGCCGGCCGCGACCGCTCCCGAACGCAGCTTTGCGTTGTCTTCGGTCGCCTCATGCCCGTTTTCAGTTGTGCAGACGATCCATTTCAACACTCCTTCGCGGAGCAGGTCGAGCGCGTTCGGACGCCCGCGCGAAATGCGGAAAACGGCTTTGGACGGAATTCCCGCCCCGCGCAGGCGCGTCGACGTGCCGCATGTCGCATAGATGCCGTAGCCGAGACGGACGAGTTCGCGGACGGCTTCGATGCCTGCGGCCTTGTCTTCGTCCCGCAGGGAGACGAAGACTTCGCCGGATTTCGGCAGCGGGCTCCCGGCGGCGATCTGGCTTTTGAAATAGGCGATTTCCGGGTCTTCGTCGATGGACATCACTTCGCCGGTGGATTTCATCTCCGGAGTGAGCGCGACTTCCGCGCCGGGGAATTTCACGAAGGGGAACACCGCCTCTTTCACCGAAGTGTACGCGGGGACGGCTTTGCGGGTGAAGCCGATGCCGTCGAGCGTTTCGCCGGCCATGCACCTTGCGGCGATGTCGGCAAGCGGAACTCCGGCCGCCTTGGAGACGAACGGCACCGTGCGCGAAGCGCGCGGATTGACTTCTATCATCCAGACTGTTTCGCCGCCGCCGGGAATCTTGTCCTTTGTCACTGCGAGCTGGATGTTCATCAGACCGACTATGCGAAGACGTCTCGCGAACTCGCGCGCGATTCTTTCCACTTCCGCGATGGTCTCGGGCGAAAGGGATCGCGGCGGTGTAATCGCGGCGGCGTCGCCCGAATGGCAGCCTGCCGCTTCGACGTGTTCGAGAATGCCGCCGACAACTACCGTCTTGCCGTCGGAAACGCAGTCGACGTCGAGTTCGGTGGCGTGTTCGAGGAATTTGTCCACCAGAACCGGTTTGCCGCCTGACGCGGCGACGGCTTCGCCGACATATTTGTCGAGCTCCTTTTCCGTCGCGACTATCGCCATTCCGCGCCCGCCAAGGACGAAACTCGGCCTTACGAGGACGGGATAGCCGATTTCCGCCGCAATCCGGCGCGCATCGGCGGTTGAACGCGCGATCCCGCTTGCAGGCTGTTTCACGCCGGTCTCTTCTACGAGACGTTTGAAGAAGTCGCGGTCTTCGGCGCGGTCGATGTCGTCCGGCGACGTGCCTATCACGCGCGCGCCTGCGGCTTTCAGCCGCTGCGCAAGATTGAGCGGCGTCTGGCCGCCGTATTGTACGATCACTCCGTCGCAGCGTTCGCGCCCGTATATTTCCATCACGTCTTCGAACGTGAGCGGCTCGAAGTACAGACGGTCGGACGTGTCGTAGTCGGTCGAGACGGTTTCGGGGTTGGAGTTCACCATCACCACTTCGCAGCCTGCGGCTTTCAGCGCGTACGCCGCGTGGCAGCAGCACCAGTCGAATTCGATGCCCTGGCCGATGCGGTTCGGACCTCCGCCCAAAACCATGATCTTGCGTTTCCGGCAGCAGTCGACGGCTGTCGATGGCTGTCGATCGATCGCATTCGACTGCCTTCGATTGCAATCGAAAGCCGCCGGATAATAAGAATAATAGTACGGCGTCTTCGCCTTGAACTCTCCTGCGCATGTGTCTACTTCGCCGAATTCCGGGCGGATGCCCAGATCGATGCGGGTTTTCCGCACGAGATCTTCTTCGCTTCCGACGGCTTCCGCAATTTCCCTGTCGCTGAAACCGAACGCTTTCGCCTGGCGGAGGAGCGCCGCATCGAGCGGCAGCCTGCATCCGGCGTCTTGAGACCGGCTGTCAGACGGCTTTTGGCAGGCGGCTTGCGAGGAAAGGTAGGAACGGAACGCCTCGATTTCTTCAAGCTGCGCCTTGAACCATGGGTCGTATGCGGTTTTGTCGTGGTATTCGAGAGGGGCTTCGAGCGAACGGACCGCTTTGAGGTACGCCTGCTTGAAAGTGCGTCCCAGAGCCATGACCTCCCC
>CACYEO010000158.1 GCA_902773475.1 uncultured bacterium
CTTTCGGCATCCTCAACGCCCCGGACCCCACCGACAATCCTGCGATAGATTCGAAAATCCCCCACCAGTACACGCCGGAGAACCATGTGGAGGCCCGCAGGCTGAACAAGGTGGAGTTCCAGAAGGCGCTCGGTCTGGAAGTCGATCCGGACGCTCCGGTGTTCTTCTGGCCCTCGCGCCTCGATCCGGTGCAGAAGGGGCCTCAGTTGCTTACCGACATCCTTTACAAAGTGCTGCACAAATACTGGGACCGCAAGATGCAGATAGCGGTAGTGGCGAACGGCTCCTACCAGCAGGCGTTTCGCGACATCCGCGATTTCCACGGGATTGGAAACAGGCTGGCGGTCCACGATTTCGACGCCGACCTTTCGCGCCTCGGTTTCGCAGGCTCCGACTTCACGCTCGTGCCGTCGCTGTTCGAGCCGTGCGGCCTGCCGCAGATGCAGGGGCCGATATACGGCTCGCTCGCCGTCGTGCACAACACGGGCGGACTCCACGACACGGTAGAGCCGCTTGACGTGCAGACTTCGAGCGGCAACGGTTTCGTGTTCGACACTTACGATTCCAACGGACTTTTCTGGGCAATCGACAGGGCGATGGACTTTTACGCGCTGCCGGCCGACGTGCGCGAGGCGCAGATCGCCCGGATCATGGGCGAATCGCTGCGCCGCTTCAACCATGAAGAATGCGCGCGCCAGTACATCGCGCTCTACGAAAAGATGCTCAACAGGAAACTTGTCCGCAGTTTCGACTCGCGCGAAGCGGAGCAGCCGCGCTGACGCGCGCAACGGAGGAGACGGCAAATGGGCGTTTTGTGTGCGGAGCGTGCTAGACTTCTCGACGATCCCTATCTCCTCCCCTATGCGGATCAGATACGTTCGCGCAGCGAGCGCGCATTCGCGCGCGGCGACTCTTTCGCCCGCGGCCCCGGTTCGCTTGCCGAGTTCGCCTGCGCCCATGAATACTACGGTCTCCACCGCACGGCCTCCGGGCGCTGGGTGTTTCGCGAATGGGCGCCGAACGCCAGTGCGATTTGGCTTGTCGGGGATTTTTCGGGCTGGGAACTGCGCGACGCGTTCAAATTGTCCCGCATAGCGGGACGCGACGTGTGGGAAGGCGAATTCCCCGCGGAGGCGATTTCGCACGGGCAGTTCTACCGTCTTGAAATGCAATGGCCGGGCGGACGGGGCGAGCGCATCCCCGCGTACGCGCGCCGCGTGGTGCAGGATCCGTCCACACTGCTTTTCAGCGCGCAGGTGTGGGATCCTCCGCAGAAATACGAATGGCGCAATCCCGGCTATCGCGTGCCGAGCACGACGCCTGTCATCTACGAAGCCCATGTCGGCATGGCGCAGGAGGAGGAGAAGGTGGGGACATACGCGGAATTCCGCGATAACGTGCTCCCCCGCATAGCGGACGCCGGCTACAACACGATACAGCTCATGGCCGTGATGGAGCATCCGTACTACGGCTCGTTCGGCTACCATGTCTCCACCTTCTTCGCGTGTTCGTCCCGCTTCGGTACGCCCGAGGATCTCAAGAGTCTCGTCGATACCGCGCACGGAATGGGGTTGAACGTGATAATGGACATCGTCCATTCCCACGCGGTAAAGAACGAGCGCGACGGCCTTTCGCTTTTCGACGGCACCCCGTACCAGTATTTCCACGACGGCATGCGCGGATGGCATACGGCATGGGATTCCCGCTGTTTCGACTACGGCAAGACGGATGTGCTGCATTTCCTCCTTTCAAACTGCAGGTACTGGCTTGACGAATTCCGCTTCGACGGCTTCCGCTTCGACGGGGTCACGTCGATGCTGTATCTGCATCACGGTCTTGGAGTCGATTTCACCGATTATTCGCAGTATTTCGATTCTTCCGTGGACGAAGACGCCTGGCTGTACCTGCACATGGCAAACCGCGTCATACACGAACTCCGCCCGGACGCGATCACGATCGCCGAGGACGTTTCGGGAATGCCCGGCGCCGCCGCTCCGCAGAGCGACTGCGGAATGGGGTTCGACTACCGCATGGCGATGGGCGTGCCGGAATGCTGGTTCAAACTGGCGCGCGACATCCGCGACGAAGATTGGTCCATAGGCTATCTTTGGCACGAACTGACGAACCGCCGCCCGGATGAACAGACCGTGAATTACGTGGAGTCGCACGATCAGGCGCTTGTGGGCGGCAAGACTTTCTTCTTCCAGCTTGTCGATTCCTCGGTATACTGGGGAATGGGGCGCGACCAGCACGACATGCGCATTGAACGCGGCGTGGCGCTGCACAAGCTCGCGAGGCTCGCGACAATCGCGGCCGCAGGCCCCGCCTACTTGAATTTCATGGGCAATGAATTCGGGCATCCGGAATGGATCGATTTTCCGCGCGAAGGCAACGGGTACTCGTGCCATTACGCCCGCAGACAGTGGTCGCTCAGGGACGATCCGAATCTCCTTTTCAAGTGCCTCGGCGATTTCGACGCGCGCGTCGTCGGGGAAATCGTCTCGCGCAGGCTGCTCGACGGGACTGCGCCGTCGCTTGCGTATGTTTCTGACGAAGACAAGATTCTCGCTTTTTCAAGGGGACGTCTGCTTTTCGTCTTCAATTTCCATTCCTCGCGCTCCGCCGTGGATCACGCGGTCGTCGCGCCGCCGGGCGGAAAATTCAAACTGCTCTTTTCGTCCGACGACGTCGAATTCGGCGGACAGGGCCGCATAGCGTCGCCGCAGGAATTCTTCCCGATCGAAGAAGTGCGCGACGGCGAGAAGTCCGCCGCAATCAAACTCTACATCCCGTGCCGGACCGCTCTCGTTCTCGAACGGAGCATGGACTGAGAAGATGCAGGCGGAATCACCGCAGTCCGGGCGCACCTCCCCCGCGCCGTCGGTTTTTTGCATCTGGTGGACGTTTTTCAAAATAGGGGCGGTTCTTTTCGGTGGCGGTTACGCCATGCTTGCGCTGCTTGAGCGGGAAATCGTCGAAAAGCGCAAATGGCTTTCGCGGGAGGAGATGCAGAATTATTTCGCGCTTGCGCAACTGCTCCCCGGCGTGATAGCAATCAATGCCGCGATGCTTGCAGGCGGGAAACTGCGCGGACTCAAAGGCAATATCGCGGCCGCCGCCGGTACTGTCGCCGTTCCTTTCGGCTGCATTGCGTTGTATGCCGTTGCCTACGATACGGCGCGAGACCTCCCGGCGGTGCAGGCGGCGATGGCCGGGATGCGCCCGGCCGTCGCAGGCATGATTGCCGGTCTTGGCCTTTCGATGGTATGTAAAAACGCAAAGACGCCTCCTGCGGTGTTTGTGGCGGTCGTGACGTTCGCGGTTGCCGTCGCGTTCGATCCGCCCATTGTGGCGGTTCTTGCAATTGCGGTGGCGGCAGGCGTACTCAAGGCTCTGTTCACCCGCCGGCGGGGAGGCTGCGCATGACGGCTCTCGCCGTTCTTGCCGCGAAACTTGCGGCGATATTCTTCAAGGTCGGGCTTTTTACGCTCGGCGGAGGGCTTGCGATAATCGCTCTTGTGCGGCAGGAGGTGCTCTCGCGCGGATGGCTTTCCCCTGGAGAATTTTCGGATATCCTCGGGATTGCGCAATCCACCCCTGGCCCCATAGGCGTGAATGCGGCCACGTTTACCGGCTACAGGGTGTTTGCGAATGCGGGAAGCGGAATGTGGTTTGCGCTGGCGGCATCGCTGCTGTCGACGGTCGCGGTGACGCTTCCAAGCGTTGTCGGCGCCGGAGTGGGCGGTGCCTGGTTCGAGCGTCACAGGAACGGCGTATTCACCGTAAGCGTGTTCGGCGTGCTGCGCCCGTGCGTGTCGGGGTTCGTGTGCGCGGTCGGTGCGGATCTTGCGGTGGAATGCTGCCGTGTCGCGTCGGTCGAACCCGCATTGCTGCTAAAAATTTGCGACGGCGTGTTCTTCTCGCTTGCGGCATGGGCGGGATTTTCCAGCCGAATTTCGCCGGTGTGGGTGCTGTTCGCCTCTGCTCTCGCAGGCGTTTTGTCGAGGTAGCGGGATTCCGGTCCTCTTTCAGGCGCGCGGAACCGCCGCCGTGCGGCGCTCACCTTCCGCCCGACATCGCCGAATATACCCGCGGCAGCCGCTTTTTCAAGAAGAAGCCGATGCCGAAACCGGCAAACAACGTAAATAATACGGCAACTAAAGAAGTAACAATTTCTCGCATATCTGATTTTTCCATAAGATATGCAACTATCGCGCTCGGCCATGGTAGCAGACAACCATGAATGCAATATACCCAAAATGTCATATTCAGGCAGGAATCGCGCACATTCCCCTTGGCAGGTTCCTCACTGCATATGCTCCACAGAAAAATGATAGCGCACAGTCTTTGTATCTGTATGGTGGCATGTGGCACTATCTGTTCGCCCAATACGCCAGAAGGCCATGATCGATATATTCCAATGCCGGCATAGCCGATAAAACAAGCAAATTTCAAGATGCGATTGACCTTTAGTTGTGAAAGCCCGAGGTGCGCTACAGCCATTCCAAGAATGAAGAACCCAATGTTGTTCGGCGCAATCATTACAGGAACTTGTTTGAAATTGTTTTGTGGCAGTGCAAACAACAGAAGGATGCCGATTGCGGGGAGTATCCATTTTGACGATTTTGCCAGTCCAGACAGTATCGGTGCTATAAGGAAAATAGCGAAAAGCGTTTTTACGAACCAGAGATGTCCATATGTTGCCGGATACTGTGCAAATATGCCGAAAATCATATCTATTTTGTTGAAAAGCCCATGTGTGCCCAAAACAGTGCCTTGGAATATTTCATGGCCGTGCAAGCAGTTGTGTAACATAAACAGCGGCAACAATATTGCAGTGCCGGCGAATCCCCAAAGTAGGTATGGAACTGCCAATGTCTTTATTTTTCCTTGGACCAGAGAGATATATCCGTTGTGGCTTTTTATTGAGAACAATTCCTTGAGCGGTACGTCTTTAAAACGTTCTGCAAAGAAAAAACCGCTTGCCATGAAAAAATACGACACGGGAAAGCATGTGAGATTCCGTAATAGAAAATTTTGTGTGAACAAAACCGCGCCATTCGAATTCGCGATGCCATTGAAAGGATATGTGTGCAGTGCCACAACTGCAAGCATTGCGAGGAAAGACATCTTCTTCGCTTTTATACTGATGCTGTCGCTGATCCTTGGCATGCAATGTGTTCCTTTGTGGTTTGTGATTCTCCAAATGCTGAATTCCAAATGAAAAGTTGGGCAAATGCCCAATTGTCGGCTTGTATGCGAGCGGTTAGACTTGAAATCAGCGTACTCTCGTTGAGCCTCACATATGATGTTGCGCACCCTGACAGCAATCTTGTAAAAACGACAAGTTCATTGCGTATGCCTTCGCCATCCAATTGATAGAAATATCTGCGATTGTCTGCTGGATTTTCGTAGCGCACTTCAAAATAATCCATTTTCCACCATGGAGCAGGTACATAAACGTATCCCTTGGTTCCGGGCACGATAAGATCACCTTTGGATTTGACGCCTTTACCCACCTTTACCGCAGCGACTGCTGATTTGTACTTGAAATCGTATTTTGTGAAAATGTCGAAGTCTGCAGTTCCATCTATATAGAACGACGTTGTGCGACAATCTTCGTAATTGCAACCGAGAATCTGGAACACTGCCAAAAGCGCTGCTGGCGCCCACGCCTGCCGGGCATTCCAGCGCGCTTGCAATTCATCGGTAAAATCTTCAATGGGGTGTCTCATTTCGCTTGCAATTCACGGACGAGTTTTGTGGTTTTGGCCGTGCGGCGTTCACCTTCCGCCCGACATCGCCGAATATACCCGCGGCAGCCGCTTTCTCAAGAAGAAGCCAGAAATGAGACTCGCGCCGAGCGCCCATGCGATGGATATGAATGACGCGACCATCGCAGATACGCCAGTCTTCCCCATCGCGAACGAGACTCCTGCAAGCGCCCATCCTGTCAAAGCGCCGTGCAGGCAGTACACCCAGAACGTCATTCCGAAACATTCCGGGAGCCTCCCGCCGCGGAGAATCCTCTGCGACAGGCTCCATGCGAAAACGATGCCGGGAACAGGCGCCGCTGCAAGTGCCAATTGA
>CACYEO010000159.1 GCA_902773475.1 uncultured bacterium
CCCGGCGGAAGGGCGGCAAGCGCGAGCATCGCCTCCGAAATCCGCGCCACGTCCCCGTCCTCCGCCACAAGCGGCGGCATTGAATATATCCACCTGCCGAACGGACGCAGCCAAACCCCGGTTTCACGGATCGTGCGCAGAATGTCCTGCGCGGATGGGAGGGATTCGACCTCCACGACCGCCGCCGCGCCGAGAACGCGCACGTCGCGCACGTTTTCCAGCCGCCGGGCCGGCGCAAGCCCCATGCGGAAGGTTTCCCCGATCCGACGCGCCTTCGCGGCGTAATCGTCCGCCGCAAACAGATCGATCGACGCGCAGGCCGCCGCGCAGGCCACGGGATTGGCCATGTACGTCGGCCCGTGCATAAAGGCGGAAGGCCGGCCCGAAGAGATCGTTTCGGCCGTCTTCCGCGATGCAAGCGTGGCGGCGAGCGTGAAATGCCCGCCCGAAAGCGCCTTGCCGGTGCACATTATGTCCGGCGCGACGCCGGCGTGCGAATGCGCCCAGCGCGGCCCGGTGCGGAAGAATCCGGCCGCTATTTCGTCGAACACCAGCGGAATGTCGTGCGCGTCGCAGAGTTCGCGCAGTTCGCGCAGATACCGCGGATGGTAGAAATGCATAGCGTTCGCCGCCTGGAACACCGGTTCGCAGAACACGCCTGCGATCTCGCCGCCGTGCGCTTCGAGGACGTCCGCGGCCGAATCCGCGTCGCCTTCGATCCACTCCCCGCCGAATCTGGAACGCGGCTGCTCCGCGAAGAAATGCTTCGGCATGAGCCCGCGGAAGAGAACATGCATCCCGTCCGGATCCGACAGCGCCATGGCGCCGGAGGTGTCGCCGTGGTACCCGCCTTTGAGCGCGAGCAGCCGCGTCCGGCCCGGACGCCCCTTCGCAGTCTGGTACTGCACCGCCATTTTCGCGGCGACTTCCACTGCGATTGATCCGGAATCCGCAAAAAACACGCGGTCGAGTCCCGGCGGAGCGATTTGCGCGAGCCTCTCCGCAAGAGCGACGGCAGGCTCGTGCGTGAACCCGCCGAACATCACATGGGGCATCTTTTCCGCCTGCCTGCGCATCGCCTCCACGATGGCGGGATGGCGGTGTCCGTGCGCCATGCACCACCAGCTGGCCACGCCGTCGATCAGCCGCGACCCGTCCGCAAGAGTTATGTACATTCCCTCCGCGCTTTGCGCTACGAGCGCCTCCGGCGGGTTGCGGAGGCTCGCGTACGGGTGCCACACGCACGTCCGGTCGTATCGCCTAAGAAAATCAGTATCCATGCCGTTCAATCCTGTCGTCCGCCGCCTTCCGTCCCCGCATAGAGCATTTCGACGGAAAGAGGCTTTCCTTCGAAGAAAAACTCCACGGCGACTTCGGCCGTGGCCGCGCAGTCCGGAACCGGCACCCGGCGGGAGTTTACAGACTGTTTGCGGTCGAAACGCAGCGTTTCGCCGATCTGCCGCCCCGATGCGTCCCTGAACGCGAGAAAAGCGGTAAACCGCGAATCCTTCCTGCGCCCGGTCGCAACCGTGAAGACCACGTTTCCGGCGCCGTCCGGCAGGACTATAGTCCGCGCGGCGCGCACCGGACCGTTCCCGGCCGCCTCGAGCAAAACACGTCCGCCGTTCGCGCACAATACGTTTCCGCCCGGCACGGCGACCCATCCGGCATCGCGCGGCGCCGCTGTCGCGGGCGGCGCCGCGCGCACGGTGGATTCCGCGCCGGAAGCCTCTTCAGCGGCGGCAGGGCGGACCGGCGCGCCGGCGCGTTTCCCGCGCGGCCCGGCCAGCCTGCACTGCAGGGCGAGCGCCCCCGCGGCCGCCGCCAAAACGAAAGCGGCCGCAATCGCCGCGCACTTCGCAATCGCGGATTTCTTTTTCCCGAAATCGACCTTGCCGCGGATGTCGCCCTTGCGTACGAGCGCGGTCCGCTCTCGCATCCACGCCGCTTCCGGGAATCCGTGCGCGGACATGGCGGCGGCGTATCCCTCCAGGTCGAAAGGCAGCGACCGGAACCGGATCGAGGAATCGGCGGAATCGAAGATGCAGTAAGTGCTGCGGCACGTTCCGCCGCGCGGATATCCCGCGCTGCCGGGATTTACGATGTAGCGCGTTCCGGGTTCGAGAATCACGTCCTGCGGCGGCAGCGCGACGGGGGCGCCCGAGCCGGGCGGGAGAGCGAAAATCGCAGGCTCGTGGGTATGCCCGGCGAAAAGGAGATTTCCGGTTCGCGCGGCGAAGGACGGCGCGGCGGCTTCCGGGCCGTCGATATAGAAAAACTCCGCGGGCGCGGAGAAATCGCCGTGCACGCAGGCGAAGAGAGTTTCTCCGGAGGGGGATTTCTCCTCGTGGACAAGCGGCAGCCCGGCAAGCCATGCCAGAGCGTCGCGGGAGAGCGCCTTGCGGTGGAGGGCCGCCGCGCGCGCGGCGAACGGAGTGAAAGCGTCGGCGGAGACGGCCCCGCAGACTGCGGCGTCGTGGTTGCCGGCCACGCAGACGTGGACGCGCCGATACACGGTTTCGAGCGCGCCGGCCGGATCCGGCCCGTAGCCGACTACGTCGCCGAGGCAGATCGTGCGCTCCACGCCGCAGTCCGAAGCGTCGGCGAGGATGGCGCGCAGCGCGGCGGAGTTCGCGTGTATGTCCGATATGATCGCGTATCGCATGGATTGCGTGGCGTTCAGCCGCCGGCGGCGCCGGAATCTCCGGAATCCCAGTCTATGCGCAGGCGTTCGTGCAGTTCCGCAAGGCGCTCTTCGGCCGCGTCGAGCAGGGCGTCGAGTTCGTTCTGCGACTTTCCGCCGCGCGCGAGGGCTTCGAGAAACGCCGCATACGCCTCTGCCGCCGCGCGGAGACCGGGATCGCGCCCCTCCCCGGCGGCGCGTATGCGCGGAATGCACGCCGCCGCCGCGAGGCGCGTTTCCATGTCGCGTTCCGCAAGGCGCACGGCGCGGCGGAACGAACACGTGCGCGAACCATCGGCGAACGGGGGCCGGCCGAACGGCGCGCAGAGGGAAAGCGAAGAAGCGAAGATTTCCGCGTCCCATGGGCATCCCTCGCCGGGCAGGAGCCATGCGCGGGCATTGCGGGCGATGCGTTCATCGAGCGCCGCATCCTGCTCCGCTTTGTTTTCGGACCCCGAAAGATCCGCGAGGATTCTGTCCGCATTCCATTCTTCGCCGCAGGCGAGCCGTTCAAGCTGCAGACGGAACACGTCTATGCGCTGCGGGGGTTCTTTGTCCCCGCCGCGCTTCACGAATATGGAATCTGCGGGAGTTTCGCGCATCCACAGCGCGAAAAATCCGGCGAGCGCGGCGCCGCGCTCCGATTCCATGACGCGCATCGCGGGGAAAAGACGCGGCAGGAACGGCATTTCGCCGGAGCGCCACAGTTTCATGACGGCGGCTGCGTCGCGCACCTGCCACGTCTTTCCGTAGGCGCGGATGATCCCTTCCACCGCCCACGACGGCAGTTCAGGGAGCTGGCCGCCGGAGCCGCGGCGGTTGCGGTCTGTCCAGGCGCGGAAGAACGCGGCCGCGCAGGCGCGCCTGAAATGCCGCAACGAGCAGTACGCGGGGGAGGGAAGAGTCACCCATGTCGCGACGCGCCCCTCGGCGGTGCGCACGACGCTTTCGATCACGCGGGCGTCGTTCGTGGCGCCGCCGTCGCGGATGTATATCACAAGCCCGGCTTCGTCGCGCGGAATCCTGAGCTTCAGCTGGGACGCGAGCGACTGGACGACTTCCGACGCCGCCTGCATCACCGGGCCGCGGAACTGGGTGTCGCCTTCGAAAGAGCGGACCCGCACGAACCCTTCGCTCGAAACGCTTACCGGCGCATTGAACACGGCCGCGGCGGCGACGGGCGCGGAATCCTGCGCGGCGGCGGGGGCGGACGCCGCGCAAAGCGCGGCCGCGGCGGCGATTGTGGAAACGAGCGTTTTCACCGTATTTTCACGAAGATTACGAAAAGAAGCGGCGAAATAAACGCCTGTATCAGTATGAAACGCATCAGAATCTGACCCTTGGACCACTGGAGTTTCCTGCGGAAGTGGTCATGCAAAGGAAAACTGACGCGCTGGAGGACGCGCACCACGAAAATCCTGCGTCCGGGCGCGGCGCCTTCCCTGCCCGGGATCGTGACATCGAAGCCGAGCTTGCGGAAAATGCGCAGAAGCGCGAGTTTCACAAGCCCCATACCTCCGTTCATGAGCACCATCGGCGCGAACACGAGAAGCAGGAAGGGATTGCCGGAAACGAGCACCGCCGTGCCCACGGCGAGGCCGAGGAAGCGCGAACCCGCGTCGCCCATGAGCACTTTCGACGGATCGGCGTTGTACCACAAATACCCGGCGAGAGCCCCGGCGAGCGTCATAGTGAGAATCGCCCAGCGCGGCGCGACCGGAGATGTCGGAACGAGCAGATACTCCGCGACCGTCGCGTTGCCGGCCACGACGTACAGAAAGACGGAAATGCTGAAGAGGGATATCAGCGTGAGCGAACCGGCCAGGCCGTCAACGCCGTCGGAGCAGTTCGTCGCATTGACCGATATCCACAGCAGCAGCGTCGCTCCCGGCATGTAAGCCCACCACGGCACGAGGGTGGAACCTTTGAAGAAAGGCCACCACATTTCCACGCCGCCCGCGCCGCCGCTGAGCTCCGAATAGAGAAGAATCGAAACGGCAAGGCAGACGGCGGCGTCCAAAAGCCCCTTGCGCAGTTCGCCCCAAGGCTCCAGACTGCGGTCGTCGAGATACCCGAAAAGCATCACCGCAAGCAGACAGACGACGATTCCGGCGTCCATGAAATTCATCGGCGTGACGAGCAGCGCCACCGGCAGCGATATGAGTGAGAAGAGGAAACCCGCGCCGGTAGGCTTTCCGGCGGACTGCGCGCCGCCGTCGGCCGCGAGGACTTTGCCGCGGTCGCGGGGGAGGAGGTCCCAGAGACGCGGCAGCAGGAAAAGCACCGCGGCCGCCGCGCACATCGCGCCGAGGGCAAGCAGGAACGAGTGCGATTTGAAGAGCCGCAGAGGACCCCACGCCTGTTCGAAATTTTTTCCGATAAGATACAGCATGACTGTGATTCCGCAGTTGTGGAAGCGGCGGGTATTTTACCAAAACCGCCCATCCGCGCCAAACTGCCGCGCCCGAGCCGTCGCGCGCGCTCGCGGCGTCGCGGCGGGCGGGCTTTCGCTCCGCAAACCCGCGCGACGGGCGTACTCCCGCTCCGCCTCCGTTGGAAGCCGGAACGCAGGTCCGGACTCCTTAACTTCCAGCATGGAGTTCAACAGCCGTCCAGAGGCAATCGGCGTTGTTCATCCGCTCTGCGGCGACACGGCGAGCTTCTTTTTCAAGCACCATTGGCATACCACATATCCTCTTGTCGTTCAGTGCGCAGCATACCGGATTTACGCCGGTTCGACGATGGGCATGTCGATATTGCGCTTCTTCGGGTTGAAGTTGATGCCGATGAGAGTTACGGGGCGCTTGCCGCCGATCCACTTGCCGGCGTAGCCGCGTTCGCGGATCTGCCTGATCGCCGCCTTGGCGCTCTTGCGGTACTTGAACTCGAACACGAACACGTTGGCCGGGGTCTCGATCACCGCGTCGGCATAGCCGAAGATCGATGCCACTTCGGCCTGCGGGTTCGCACCTGTCATGGACGTAAACAACTGGAAATACCGCTTCGCCTCCGCCTCGTCCTTGATATGCCAATCGACCGGGATGGAGGCGTACAGTCCAAAAAGAGACTCGTAGAGGTAACCCTTCCAGTCACCGGACGCAATCTGTCGTTTTGCCCGGTCCACGAGCGGATTGAAGGCGCTCTCCCTCAAGCCCATCACCTGCGAAAGATATCCGCGCTTCAAGGCGTCGCGCACCTCGAGGTTCGGCGGCGCGAGGACATAAGTTTCGCTTTGGGTTATCTGTCCATCGGGTTCCCTGGGCGGCGGAATCACGTTCTTGATCGTGAGGTAGCCGCCCTGGTAGAGCAGGGCCTCCATCGGCAGCGTCTCCGCGTCGCACACGTCGAGCGTCATCGCGTCCGCCGGCACGTTCTCGAGG
>CACYEO010000160.1 GCA_902773475.1 uncultured bacterium
ATCGACGCGTACACGTTTTCTCCAGACAGACCGCCCACCGTCGCCGCCGTGCAGTCCGGGGTCGCCACGGATTCCGTCGCAACCGGGCACCGTACGGTTTCACCGGCGATATATCCCGTTACAACGGCAACGTCATAGACGATAATGCGCGAGTCTTTGCCGCTCCCGCTTGCTATGGAGTGGATGATCACAGATGTGTTTTCTTCCACGCCGCCGAGTTCGAGATAATAAAAAGAAGGCGAATGGCTGTCGACGAAAACGCTTCCAAGCGTATTCGTAATGTCGCCTTCAACGAGTTCCACATTCACTTCGCCCGAAGGAGAAGAATCCGCGTAGAGTCCGAGTTCGATTCTCAAATGCGCATTTTCACAGACAGGCAGTTCAGGACTTCTCAGCCAGCCGCCGGCATCTTTATTGCCTACGCGCACGCATTCCGGTTCCGAATAGCGAAAACATTTTTCAATTGTCCACTGCAAGTTGTCGAATTGCTGCGGATTTGCGGCGGCGGACGAACCGGTTGACGATTGAATATTTGTAAACGATTCCCGCCACAATTCTACGCCTGCGGACGCTCCTGCGATTCCGTTCGTCCACACGTCTATCCTGTAGCCGGAGGCGCCTTCAACCGCATTCCATGAAAACGTCGCGGACGTCCCCGTCCAGTCCGTCAGCGCAAGCTCCGGCGCTTCGAGTTTATAGTCGATATACGTAGCCACGAGGGATTTGACCGAGGAACCGTTGCCGGTTTCTACCGAAAGCCTGCGGAAACCGTTTTCGGCCGCGATTCTGAACGTCGCGCCGGTTGTCGTCCCGTAAATCTGCCCCACCGGCAGAAACGCGCCGCCGTCTTTTCCTGCGGCCTTGAGCAGCGCGAAGCCGTCCGCCCCGCCGGAAATTTCAACTTCCACTTCGGCGAGCGGCCCGGGATAGTTCGAAGAGACAAGCGCGCCGTCATTGTCGATCCATGTCGAAAAGTCCGCGGGAACGCGAATCTCCGCGCCGGACACCGGAAGCGCCGCGAAGGCGAAGAGCGCGAGCGGCGCGACAACGCATGCCGCCGGAACGCGCGGATGACGGCGGGGAAATCCGGGAACCGCGCCGCGGCATGAAACACCGGCAGATTTCCGGCCGAAAATTTTGTCCAAACGAAGAAATGCGGTAAAAGCCGCATTCAAGTAACCAAACTTCATTGTCCCCCCGGCGTTGTGTACTTTATCAGTTGTTTAATCGGCGATTGGCTGCGCCCGTTTGTTTCGACGCCAATTTTAACACACGCACGCCGCGCCCGCAAGCCGCAAGTTCATACGCGAATAAGTGTTTGGGTGTTTGGGTTGTTGAACGTTGTCCGGCGAGCGGCTAAACGGCGTGGACGGGCGAGGCGGCGCGCGAATGGACCTGCGAACGGTAGAGGCTCCAGCCGCCGGTGAACCAGAACGCCATGCAGCAAACCCACATCGTAGGCAAAAGCAGGACGTGGTTCCCGCTAAGCTCGGCGACCATTATGACGGCGGTGACCGGAGTGCGTATCGCCGCGGCGACGAATCCCGCCATTCCTGCAAGCGCGAACGCCGCAGGGTTCATGCCCGACATGCCGGGGAAAAACGCGCCGAACGTCACGCCCGTCGCCATGCCGAGAGACGCGCCGCAGACGAGCGCCGGACCGAAAACGCCGCCCGAACCGCCCGAACCCACGGTAAACGACGTCGCAAGCGCCTTCAAGAAGAATATCGCGAGGAACGCGCCTGCAACGGCCATCCATCCGCCCGCGGCCTCGGGCGCGCCCTGGCACGTCCCCCACTGGAACGCGCGCCTGACTATGCCGTAGCCGTTGCCCAGGACGTCCGGGAAGACGAAACCCGCGATGCCGGTAAGAAGCCCGCCCGCCGCGACCTTCCGCCACGGCGGCGCCTGTATGCGCCCGAACGCGTGCTCGACGGTGCGGAATATGTGTATGTAGAATTTCGCCCCCGTAGCGACGACAAACGCGAGCGCAATGTACGGCAGAAGCATCATGCCGTTCGTAAAGTGTATCTCCGGCATGGGAAACACGGGATCCCATCCGAAGAAAAGCGCAAATACGGTGTAGGCGAGCGCAGATGCCGTGAACGACGGCATGAGGACTTCGTATTCGAGATCCGGCCCGGAATAGAATATCTCAGCGCCGAAGAGCGCCCCCGCGAGCGGCGCCCTGAACAGCGCGCCTATTCCGGCGGAAAGCCCCACCGCCATCAGAAGGCGGCGGGTGCGGACGTCGCGCGGGCGCAGAATGCGCGCGACGGACGACCCGCACGCCGCGCCTATCAAAGTCATGGGGCCTTCATATCCGGCGCTTCCGCCGGAACCCACGACAAGCGCGGACGCGACGGCCTTGACCGGAATCACCTTGGCGGAGAAACGCCCCTTCAGGTGATGGTACACATACACGGCGCTGTCCGTTCCGCGCGCATGAGTGAAAGGCGAAAACCATTTGATCAGAAGCGCGCCCGCGACGGCTCCCGCCGCCGGAAGCACGACGAGCAGAAGCCTGCGCGGATCGCTCCAGTAGTCAGGCGAGGCGATCCGCCGCGTCCATTCCCCCGCGGCCACGGCGTATTCATGCCGGCAGACGCCGTGCAGGAGCGCGCCGCCGAAAAACCGTATGAGATATTCGAACCCGACGGCGGCGAATCCGGTGGCGGTTCCGACGACTGCGGCAAGCGCGATGTCCATTCCGGTCTTTCTGGACATTCCGCTTCCGGCGGCCCAGAAGCGCCATATCCGGGACAGCATCCTGCGCGGCATCCGAGTCAATCCCTTCCGGCGCCGGCATCAGGCGCCGGCGCTTTCGCGCCGCGCGGGCGCTCTTTGAGAAATATCGCGAGAGGCGCGCCCTCGAGACCGAAGCGCGCGCGTATGGCGCGCTCGAGATACGCGAGGTACTGCGGAACGGCGAGTTTCGCATCGTTCACGAAAAGCCTTATGCGCTGCGGCGACGTCCCGACCTGCAGGCCGTAGAAGATTTTGAGACGCTTGCCGTTTTTCTGCGGGCACTGCGTCTTGCGCGCGGCTTCGACAATCGTCCTGTTGAGAACGCCCGTGGGCAGGCGCATCGCGGCCGATCCGGCGGCGCGGTCTATCGCGTCCACCGTGCGGCGGATATTGTATCCGTTTTTCGCGGAGCAGAAGACGACGGGCGCGAACGAAAGGAACGGCATCATCTTGCGGAACGCGTCGAGGGCGTCTTCCTCCTTCATTCCCTTTGCGGCCGCGAGATCCCACTTCGTGACGAGGACGACGCAGCTCTTGTCGTTTTCAAGCATCATCCCGGCGATCCGCTTGTCCTGGAAGCACGGGCCCTGCATGGCGTCTATCACAAGCACGCAGACGTCGGCCCCGGCGAGAGCTTTCTCGCTGCGGAAGTTGGAGAACGCCTCGATGCTGGAAGTCGACGCCTTCGCGCGCGGTTTCATGCCCGCCGTGTCCACAAGCATGTAATGGCGCGCGTCCGGACCTTCGCCGATCGTGAAAGGTATGTCCACGGAATCGCGCGTGGTTCCCGCGATGTCCGACACTATCACGCGCGGCGCATTCAAGAGCCTGTTGATGAAAGACGATTTTCCGGCGTTGGGACGGCCGACCACCGCAACGCGAAGCGGATTGTCCGCAGTCTCGTTGTCCGTTTCGGGAAGGAGCCTGCAGATCGCGGCGGCGAGCGCGGAAACTCCGCGGTTGTGCTCCGCCGACACGGGAAACACCTTGGCGCCGAAACCTTCGAATTCCGCCGCGAGCGCGTCGTCCGGCGGGTTGTCGCACTTGTTGGCGGCCACGATGAACGGAACGCCGCTTTTGCGCACGAGCGAAAAGACTTCTTCGTCGAGCGGCGCCGGGCCCGTGCGCGCGTCCGTGACAAACACGCAGACCGCGGCGTCGGAAAGGCCCAGCTCAGCCTGCGCGCGCGCCTCTGCCGCGAGCGGATCGCCCGAGGCCGAACCGCGCGCGGAGCCGAACGATATGCCGCCGGTGTCGACAAGCATCATGCGCCGCCCGCGCAGCGTTATCTCGCGCGTGACGCGGTCGCGCGTGACGCCCGGCTGGTCGAACACGATCGCCGCGCGTTCGCCGGCGAGCTTGTTGAAAAGCGCGGATTTGCCCACGTTGGGGCGGCCCACGATCACAGCCACCGCGCCGCGTTCCGCAAGCGGGACGGGCGCTCCGCGCGAAGCGGTGTTTTCGTCTTGAAGCGCCATGTCAGAACACCCGTTTCTTGGAAAGGACGGCAAGCACGCCGACTATGACTGCGGTTATCGCCGCCGAAAAGCCGACTATCGCCGCGAACGCCCAGCGCGATCCCGCGAACGGCAGCTGCACGTTCATGCCGTACAGCGAGGCGATGAACGTGGGCGCGGCGAGGAGAATCGTGAACACCGTAAGGTATTTCATCACGTTGTTCAGGTTGTTGTTGATGAGCGACGCGAAAGTGTCGAGCGTGCCGTTGAGGATGTTCGAGCGCACGCTTGCCGTTTCGTACGCCTGCTGGAATTCGACCTCGGAGTCTTCAAGCGTGTCGCGGTCGTCTTCGGACATGGAAAGGAAGCGGGCTTTTTCGATGCGCCCCAGCACGAGCGTGTCGGCCTTGAGCGACGTGGTGAAGTACACGAACGACTTTTCCACGGCGAGGAGCTTGAGGAGCGCGTCGTTGGAAATCGACTTGTGCAGTTCAGTCTCGATCGCGTTTATGCGCTGCTGGATGTCGTTGAGGTAGCGCAGGAAGAGCACCGCCGCCTGCCACAGAAGACGGAACGCGAAGCGGTAGCGCTCCCTGGGCGCGCAGACGCGGCGTATCTGCTCGAGAAACGCCGTCGTGACCGGCGTGGTGCGCGAACAGATCGTCGCGACGGAATTCCCCCACAGGATTATGCCCAGAGGTATCGTCCCGTATGGCGCGGCGTCGCGCGGATCCTCGACGAGATACGGCACGTGGATGATTATCAGGTACGTATCGTTGTCTTCCCAGTCGAAACGCGGCCGTTCGTCTTTGTCGAGCGGGTCGGTGAGGAAGTCCTGCGGGATGCCGGTGGCGTTCTGGACCCGCTCGAGTTCGCCCGTCGTGGGGCTTGATATGTTGACCCAGCAGGAATCCGTTATTTCGGAAGATTCCTTGAGGGCGTTGTTTTCCCATGTGTATACGGATATCATGGCGCCGTCTCCAGTAGCGCTCCCGTCAATTCGCGCGCGGCGGAAAAGCCGTGGCGCCCGCAATAGCGGTCGATGCCGTCCGCGATGCGGACTGCGGTGGATGGATCTGTGAAAGTCGCCGTGCCGACGGCGACGGCCGTCGCCCCCGCGAGCATGAACTCTATCGCGTCCTCCGGACCGTACACGCCGCCCATCGCAAGGATCGGCAGCTTTCCGGCGCGGTACGCGTCGTAGACGATTTTTACGGCGGCGGGATGCACGCACCGCCCCGAAAGCCCGCCGGTCCGGTTGGCGAGGACCGGGCGGCGCTTCTCGATGTCGATGGCCATCGCGGGTATCGTGTTTATGAGCGAAACCGCGTCCGCGCCTTCGTCTTCAAGCGCGTGGATGTAGGGCGCTATGTCCGGCACGTTTGGCGCGAGTTTCACTATGAGCGGCTTTTTCACGGCCGCGCGCACCGCGCGCACGGTTTCCGCAAGGATCCGCGGCGACGATCCGAAAGTGTGGCCGCCTTCCTTCACGTTCGGGCAGGACACGTTGACCTCTATCGCCGAAACGCCGGCGGCCGCGTCGAGGACCGCCGCGGCCTGCGCGTATTCCTCCACGGATGCGCCCCACACGTTCGCAATCACCGGAACGTCCAGAGCGCGCAGCTGCGGAAGGGTCCATTTCACGAAATGCTCCGCGCCCGGCCCCTGCAGCCCGATCGCGTTCAGCAGCCCGCCGGGGACTTCGCAGTGGCGCGGCATCGGATTGCCCGGCCACGGAACCATTCTCACGCCCTTCGCCGTTATCGCGCCGATGCGGGAATAATCGACCATCTCCGCATACTCGCGCCCGTAGCCGAAAGTGCCGCTCGCCGTCGCTACGGGAGTGCGCATTTCGAGACCGCCAAGATCCACTGTCATGTCTGTCACGGCTTGTTCCTCCTGCGGTCAGTCCCAGACGAGTTCCGCGGCCTTGAACACCGGCCCGTTGATGCAGCAGCGCGAATTGACGGTTCCGCCGGAAGCGTCGCGCGTCTTCTGTATGCAGGCGAAACACGCGCCGACGCCGCAAACCATGTGGCGGTCTGTCGATATCCAGCCCGGGACGCCCAGTTCGAGCGCACGTTCCGTGACAGCCTTCAAAAGCCCGTCCGGCCCGCACGCGTAGAGTTCGAACGGACGCCCCGCCGCGCGGAACTCCTTCAGCGCGGCGTCGAGCGGCCCGGTGACGAATCCCTTCGCGCCGCGCGAGCCGTCCTCCGTGGCGAGGATGCAGCGCGCGCCCGCCGCCTCGAAATCCTCGACCGCGAGAAGATCCGCCGCCGTGCGCCCGCCGGCGAAGACCACGGGACGCTGCGCGGAGCCGGAGCGCGCGAGATCGCGCGCGAGGAAATGGAGCGGAGCCACGCCGTATCCGCCGCCCACGAGAATGGCCGTCGCGCCCGCCGCGGGCGCGGGGAATCCGCGTCCGAGAGGGCCCAGCACGGAAACCTCCGCGCCGGGGGGCGTCTGCGCGAACGCTTCCGTTCCGCGCCCGACGACCTTGTAAAGTATTTCGATTTTCCCGCCGTGCGCGTCGAACACGGAAAACGGTCTTCTCAGATCCGTATCCGCAAGCGCCGGCACGCGCACGTGCACAAACTGCCCGGGGCGCGTCTCCGGCGCGATCGCCGGAGCCTCAAGCACGATGCGCTTGTATCCGGCGCCGGCGTCGACATGCGACGCCACGCGGCATGTTTCGTCATGTTTCATTTCGGGTCCTCCGCGTTTTTCGCGCCGTCATCCAGCCCGTCCGCCTCGCCGCCGCCCGCGTCGCGCCGCGCCGCGCCGCCGGCGTCCTGCTCCGTCCGGGGGGCCTCCTGCGCTCCGGGCGGCGTCTGCACGGGGGCGGCCATCATCAAGATCACCGGGCGGGGCTGCGCTCCCGAGGCGCGCGAGTCCGTACGGTTCGTAGCCGCGCCGGCGTTCTCGACAGGCATGAGCACGTAGGGCTTGAGCCCGGCGGCTGAAGGCTCCGGTCCGGCATTGCGCTCCGCCGCAGGCTCTTTCGCGGCTGCCAGTTCCGCAGCCGCCTCATCCGCCGCGCGTACCGCATCGCGCGCTTTTTTGACGGACGCGGAGGCTTCAAGTTCTTTTTCCTCGGCGCGCAGCCGCATCGCGGATGCCATGTCGTCGCGCTGCATGCTGAGCTTGCGCTGCCCGGCGAGAATGCCCGCGTACGCCCTGGTGTAGCCGCAAAGTTCGCGGCAGTCGGCTACGAAGCGTTCCGATGCGGCGGCGCGGAATTTCGAACGCAGGGCTTCAAGCTCCGCGGGCGCGGATTCCTCGCCCTCGGGTTTCTCGAAAACGTCCGCGCCGGTATCGCGCAGCGCGGCGGCGCGCTCCATCTCAGTCTCCACCGCCATCATGCCGTCGAGATCGCCGTCGCGCTGGAACCTGTGCAAAAGCGATTCCAGTTCGGCGGAGTATTCGTTCGGCAGCGACGCGGCGGACTCTACGCGCCGTTTCGACAGCGCGGCCATGCTGTTTATGAAATTCTCCCTTGTCGTTTCCACGGCCTTCGGTTCGCCGCTCGGAGCCACGAGATTCGCGGCCACGGCCACGGCGGCCACGGAACGGACGAACGTATCCGCGAAGCGGCCGTCGGCGTCGAGCTGCTCGGAAACCTGCGCGGAGCGGATGGTCATGCGCAGCGTTTCTTCGCACGCGGCGGCGGCGTCGGCGGACGAACCGCGCGCGGCGTGGTGCGGCGCAGAATCGCCCGGGGCGGCTTTCGGCTCCGGGGGCGCGGCGTCCGGTCCGCCGCCGGTGAAGGCGATTGCGGCGGCCGCGGCGGCGAAAGCGGCGATGCATGTCGCGGCGAGCGCCGCCAGGCGGGCGCTTCTGCTTTTGCGCCGCATGGCGGCGAGCGCGGAGGAAAGCCCTTTGAGTTCCGGCGCGCCGGGGCGCGCGGCGGAGAGCCGGCCGAAAAGTCTTTCGAGAGTTTCGCGGTCGCCCGCTTTCGCCGCTTCCGAAGCCAGCCCCAGGTCGCGGTCGAAGACGAGGCCCGGTATCGATGCGGCTTCCGCGGCGAACGCGCCGGAGCCTTCGCGCGAAATCTCCCTGTAGCGCGCGATGCGCTCCTGGGCCTTTTCGTAGTTCCCGGATTTGACGTCTTCCGGGATTCCGGCGGAAAGCGCATCAAGCTCTTTCATGTTGCGCGACGCTTCATGGGCGAGTTCGGCCATTTCGCGGGCGAGTTTGCGCCCGTTCGGTCCGGACGCCACGAAGCCCCGCGCGCGCACGGCCTCGGCGGGGATGTCGTCCCAGCGTTTTTCGGCGGCGGCGCGGCGGATGCGGCGCAGGGCCGCGGCGGCGGCTTCGTAGGCGCGCGCGTCCGCGCCGCACTTCTGGCAGTAGCGTACGCCCGTGACGGTCTGCTCGCCGCACTCGGGGCATTCGACGAAACCGTCCCAGCCGCATGACGTGCAAAAGCGCAAGGTGGACGGATTCAGCGTGTCGCACCATTTGCAGCGCCAGGTCGTGCGTTTTTCCTGCGTCCCGTCCTCGTCGCCGGAATCGCCGTCCGCCCGCCCGGAGGCGGCCGCGAGCATGTCGGCGAATTCGCGCGCGGAGCGGCAGCGGGTGTTCCTGTCGGGGTCGAGAGCGGACGCGAGCGCGTCGCGCAGTTCTTCGGGAACCTCCTGCGCGCGGAAATAGCGCGGATTGCGGCCGGTCAGGGCGAAAAACAGAAGCCCTCCGAGACCGTAGACGTCGGCGCGTTCATCGACGTTCGCCGCGTCGAGCTCCTGCTCGGGGGCCGCGTAGCCGAGCGAAATTATCTTCTCGCCCGGAAGGGTCAGCGCGAGCGCGGATGAATCGAGCAGCCGCGCGAGTCCGAAATCCACGAGTTTCGGCTCGCCGGTGGAGTCGATGAGGACGTTCGCCGGTTTCAGGTCGCGGTGGATGACGCCTGTCGAATGCGCGTACGCGACCGCCCGCGCTATCTTGAGAATGAGCGCGGCGGCCTCTCCGGTCTCGAGCGGGCCGCGGCGGCGCACGAGATCCTCCAGCGAGAACGGCGCGTTCGGCATGTCCGCCTCTTGCGCGGGGCTTGCGACGGGTCCGGCCACGTATTCCATCACGATGTATGGGCCTTCGGCGTCTTCGCCGAGCGCATAGACGTGCACGATGTGGATGTGGTTGAGCGCGGCCATCGCATGCGCCTCCTGAAGGAAGCGGCGGCGCAGCATGGCGTCGTTGCGGGAGGTCTCGTTCAGGCGCTTGATGGCGACAAAACGCCCCAGCCTCCTGTCGCGCGCAAGGAACACCACCCCCATGCCTCCCTTTCCTATGCCGGAAACGGGGGTGAAGGCGTCGGCGAGTTCGCCCGCCACTGCGGCGACGGCGGAACCGGAAAGAGGAGTCTGCGCGTCCTCGGCGGCCGGTTCCACGCGTATGCGCGATATGGAATCCATCAACACGCGCGCGAGTATATCAAAAGAAGCGGCGCCCCGGTTCCGCCCCCTTCTACCGGAAGAGACGTTTTGGTATAATTCCGCCGTTCCGAAACTTCAACCTTCCAAAGGACAAGACAAACATGAAACAGGGATGGCGCTGGTACGGCGATCGCGACGCGATCACTCTCAAGGAAATCAGACAGGCGGGTGTCACCGACATCGTTGCCGCTCTCTACGAGCGCAAACCCGGCGAGGTCTGGCCCGTCGCGGAGATCAAGGCTCGCGCCAAGAAGGTGAAGGACGCCGGAATGACGTGGAGCGTCGTCGAGTCGGTGCCGATCCACGAAGACATCAAAAAGCACACTGGCGACTACAAGAAGTACGTCGCGAACTACAAGCAGACTTTGCGGAACCTC
>CACYEO010000161.1 GCA_902773475.1 uncultured bacterium
CTTAGGTCGGTGGATACGCTTTGCAGTTCGCGCACCTCTCTCAAAGTTGTTTTTTCCAGTTGTTCCGGTTGTTTCCAATCTCAAACCACCCGGGTGAAAAACACAGATGCGCCCAAAAAAACGCAAAGCAAACCCCATTATCTACAGATTTATCACAAACTGTTGATATTATGTTATCGACAATTTATGAAAAGACTGTAAATAGACGGTGCGACAGTTGATAATTCTGTTGATAACTGTTGATAAAGCGCCCTTGCGCCGGGGCCGCGGATATAGTAATCTTTCCGTCCGATGACAGGCCTTTCCATAGATTTCTGCAAAAGAGCGGCGGCGGCGCGCAGAGATGCGCGGCTGTCGCAGTCCGCGCTCGCGCGCGAAATAGGGTGCATGCAGTCCGCCCTTTCCATGTTCGAGGCGGGCTTTGTCACGAAACTTTCCGCAGAAACGGTGAAGAAGCTTTCGGAGCGGTTGGGCATACCGCTTGCGGAACCGCAGGCGCCGCCGGAGCCCGCCGCCGTTCCGCCGCCCCTGCCGGGGGCGTACGGCTACTGCCCTTCATGCTCGTGCATTTCCAACATCCCCTACGCAGTGGACGGAAGACTGTTCTTCCGGCCGCTCGCCGTGAAGGTTTTTTCCGCCGCACCCGTGCATTGCACCCGTTGCGGAGAAATCCTTGAGACATCGTGCCCCGCGTGCGGCGCCCCCGTAAACGAAGGCGCGTGCTGCGCGGCCTGCGGTTCGCCTTACGTGGCCGCTCCGCCGGTGCAGGGCGACATTTCGGCATGGGCGGCGGAGCGCCGCTCTGAAATAGCCGGAATACGTGGTTTCAACTGACAGCGCAAAAAACGCAGAAAGCCGCAATGAAACAGCACAACTCCATTCCATTTGCGGCTCTTGCCGTCTCGATTCTCGTTTCCGCCTCGTGCATCCTCCGTCCGCGCATTCCGCCGCAATGCGTCGTAACGGCGGACGACGCGGTCCGCATGGAGAACGCGCCGGGATACTGGGATGAAATACATCTCGGCTCGCGTCCGGCAGTGTCGCCGGACGGTCTGTTTTTCATGTTCGAATGGCGCGACAGAATCTGGAAAGCGCCCGTTGCGGGCGGAACCGCGGTACGCGCAAGCCGCGACGAAGCCGACGAATCGTGGCCGGTCCTTTCGCCGGACGGAAAGCGCGTGGCGTTTCTTACGGAATCCGACGGATATCCGCGCCTGGTCGAATTTTCGACGGAGCCGGACGCCGGCGCCGCAAAGGGAAAATTCCTGACCGTCCATACGGAGCACGCATTGCCGCTGTTCTACTCGTCCGACGGCTCCAACATCGTGGCGGAGGCATGGCGCGACGGCGCGTCCGTCCGTCACTGCCGCCGCGCCGCGCTGCTGCGCGCCGACGGATCGTTCGAAGAGGAAATCCTGTTCGACGCCCCCGCCGCAGAACCTGCGCTTTCGCCGGACGGGAAACGCGTCCTGTTCAGGGAGCGCGGCGAAGAATACTACCGCAAGCGTCCGCGTTCGCGTTCGTCCGCTTCGGGCAGGATATGGCTGTACGACAGGGAGACCGCGGAATTCAAATGCATCGTCGACAGACCCGGCGATTCGCGCACTCCGGCATGGACGCCGGACGGAAAGGGCTTTTACTACCTGCACTCCTCGGACGGAGCGAGAAACGTATGGCACAGATCGCTTGAAACCGGCGCCGACAGGCAGGTGACGTTTTTCGCGGACGACCTCGCGTTCGCGCCGTCGCTGTCCGGCGACGGGCGCACCATGGTCGTGCGCTGGAGGTTCGATTTCTGGGCGCTCGACCCAACGCTCGACGCGCCCGTTCCGCGCAGGATAGCGCTCAAGGCGGCGGACGGCTCCGCCGGAGGCGCCGGATCGCCGGTGCAGCGACGCTATTACGCAAGCGCATGGAACAACGACGGCGACGGCGACTTCTCTTTCACGGACGGCGGAGACACCGTAGCGTTCACCGCCGGCGGCGTGCTGTGGATCATGGACGCGGAAAAGCGCAAGCCGGCGCCTGCAAGGCGCAACGTGCGCGAACACGTGCGCGAATGCGTATTTTCGCCTTCCGGCGACAGGCTGTACTATCTGGCCGACCGCGGCGACGGCACGGATCTGCGCGTCGTGAAACGGGAAGACGGCGACGCGCCGTGGGCGGAAAGCCGTTTCAAGGACGAACTTCTTTCCACGGGGGAGAGCGCGAGAAACGGGCTGTCCGTTTCGCCGGACGGCGGACGCGTGGCATGGTGCGACGCGCGCGGCAGGATCCATTTCGCAGACAGGGACGGACGCGAAACCGCAGTCTCGCAGGTTCCCTGCACAGGCTGCGGCGGATACGCATGGTCGCCGGACGGCGAATATGTCGCGGCGTCGTTCACCGGCGCAGGCTCCAACGCCGACATCTGGATCGTTTCCGCGCGGGACTCCGGAGCGGACGCGGGAGAAAGCGGGTTCAAACCGTACCGCCTTACAAGCCACCACATGTGGGAAGGGCGGCCCGCATGGTCGCCCGACGGAAAAATCATCGCGTTTTCCGCACGCCGCGAAAGCGGCACCAGGATTGTCTACGTCTACCTCGATCCCGCGGACGAAGAGGCGGAAGGCAAAGGAGGAAAGCCGGCGCCAGGATGGAAAATCGTCCCGGGCGGCGACGGAACGGCCGCTCCGCTCGAACTCCGGCTGCGCGAAACCGGAATCGCCGGCGACCGCATCTTCTTCGGCCCCGATTCGCGGACTCTCGCCTTCGATTCCGGCGGCGGCACATGCACGATTCACATACCGGACAAGATTGCGCGCGCGGAAAAGATGTTCGATTTCCGCTGCGAACCCCGCGCGTGGATAAAGACGCCGCAAGGCGAGCGCGTCTTGCACGCCACGGGTCTCGTCCCTTCCATCGGAACGCGCAAACTCGACTTCCGCGCATACGTGGAAGTCGATGTCGCCGCATACCGCGAACTCGCGTTCCGGACGGCATGGGCGGCGATACGCGACAACTACTACGATCCCGAAACGCACGGGGCGGACTGGAACGCCATATTCGTAAAATATCTTGCGGCGGCGCGGAACTCCGCCTCGTGGTCGGTCTTCTACCGCGTCATAGCCTTGATGCTCGGCGAGCTGGATTCATCGCATCTCGGGTTCTACGAGTCCGACGGCTTCAAAAAGGAATGGAAGCGCTCCGCGGACAAAGGCTGGAAACCCGTCACCGCGCATCTCGGCCTGCGTTTCAAGAAAGACCGCGCGGAGGACGGATGGGAAGTCGAGGACGCAGTGCCGGGAACGCCGGCGCATCTTTGCGGAGGCTTCCGCAAGGGCGATGTGGTCGTTGCTGTGGACGGCAAGCCTGCCGGAAACATAGCGGAGTACGCGCGAACGATGACAGGACCGGGCGGGCGCGAGTTCGACGTGACGCGCGTGCGCGACGGCGGCAAACCGGAGACTTTCCGCGTGAAAGGCGTCACGTTCGAAGAAGTCCGCGCCGCGCTGAGAAAAGAAGAAATGCGCGCGGCGCGCGAATACGTCCATGCGCGGTCCGGCGGCAGGGCGGGATACATCGCGATGGACGCCATGAACGCGGCTTCGCTCGACAGATTCACGCGCGACGCGATCGAAGAAGGCATGTCGCGCGACGCGCTTGTGATAGACGTGCGCGACAACACCGGGGGCTTCACGGCGGACAAGATTCTTGCCATGGTCTGCGGCCCGTCGCACGCGCGTTCGGCCATGCGCGGAGACGTCCCGGAAGGCTATCTCCTCTCGTATTGGGGGCGCCCGGTCCTGGCGGACAAGCCCGTGGCGGTGCTGATCAACCACGCGTCGTTCTCGAATTCGGAAATATTCGCCCACGCCGTGAAAGAACTGAAGCGCGGGCCGCTTGTCGGCCGCGCCACAGGCGGGAATGTGATCGCCACGACCGACCTGCCGCTGCTTGACGCCGGAATGTTCCGCCATGCGCATATCGGAATGTTCACGGCCGACGGCACGGACATGGAACACCACGGAGCGGAACCCGATATAGAGGCGGACAAGACGCCTGCCGATTTCGCCGCAGGACGCGATCCGCAGCTCGACGCGGCGGTGGACGCCGTTTTGCGCGAAGCGGAGGAGCGCAAGGCTCCGCCGCCGCTGCGGTTCGCGCGCTAAATGCGCGCGGAGCCGTCGGTTGCCGCGAGTTCTTCCATGCTGCGGGAGATTTCGGCGTGGAGAACGGCCGGCAGCGCGTGTTCGGATCCCGGAACCACCGTCAAGACCGCCTGCGGCAGTTTTTCCGCGAGAAACTTCGCGGCGGAAAGACGCACTATTCCGTCCTTCTCCGACTGGAACAGCCGCACCGGCATGGAACGCGGAATGCGGTCGAGCGCGCCGCGGACGTCCGCCGTGCGGAGATATCCAAGCCCTCGTTCGAGATTTCCGGGACTGTCGAGCACGAACATCTCCGGGCGGCCGGGCGGCGCGTCGCCGAGCCCGCGTCCGCCGGTAAGTTCAAGCCCCTTGCGGAGAGCCTCGATCCTGCGCGGCGACATGCCCTTCCAGCCGCTCGCGGGATCGTCCGAAAGGCGCGGCGTGGCGGCGGCGAGGACGAGTCCGGCGATTTTGTCCGGCAGCCGGGCCGCAAGATCCAGCGCGAACGTGGCGCCCATCGACCAGGCGGCGACCGCGACCGGCTCGCGCGAAGAGCGGATGGAATCCTCCGCCTTGCCGTCGAGCTGGTCGATGTAGGAAAACATGCGAGTCTGCGGCAGATGCGCGAATGCGCACAGATCCCATGCGCGGGGCGACGCCGCCCATCCGTTCAGGATCGCGATATTCACCGCGCGGCTCCGCTGCGGTCTGCGCCGCCGCATCCGGCGAGAAAAGCGCGCAGAGGTTCGACGGGAAGGCCCATGACGTTTTCATATTCGCCGGACAGCGAAGCGACAAGCAGGTCGCCGCTTTCGTCGATATCGTAGGCGCCGGCGCGGTCGAGGGGATTGACGCGCGCTATGTAGTCCGCGATCGCGGCATCGTCGAAATTGCGGAATTCTACGGTCGATTCCGCGACGGCGGTCTGCTCCGCCCCGTCCTCGCCGCAGAACGCGACGCCGGTGAACACCGTGTGCGCGACGCCGGAAAGTTCGCGCAGGAATTCCGCCGCTTCGGCGGCGTCGCGCGGCTTTCCGTATATGCGGCCGTTGCACCAGACGATTGTGTCCGCCGCAAGGATGCTCCGTCCGGGATGGGACGCGCGGCATGCGCGCAGTTTGGCGAGTGCATTGCGGAGCACGGTTTCGCGGGGCTGTTCCGGTATCGACACTTCCTCAGCCCCGGCGGGGGCGACGGCGAACCTGACGCCGAGGGATTCAAGAATCTTCGCGCGGCGGGGGGATTTTGAAGCGAGAATCAGCGGCTGCGGCATCCGGCCTCCCTTCCGCGCGCCAGCGCGCAGATCATTTTCACGATCCGCGCGGCGACGGCGCTTTTGCGCATGAGCGGCAGATCGGTGCGCGAGCCGTCCGCGCAATAGACCGAAACGCGGTTCGTGGAAACGGCGAACCCGCAGCCGGGCGAAGACACGTCGTTTGCGATTATCATGTCAAGCCCCTTGTCACGCATTTTCCTGAGCGCTTCCGCCTCAGGATCGCCCGTCTCCGCCGCAAAACCCGCGAAAAACCGGGAGCCTTTAAGAGGGTGCAGCGATTGGAGTATGTCGGGATTGCGCACAAGGCGCAGAACTCCGTCCATTTCGCTTTTCTTCAGCTTCGAGGCGGAACATTCCGCAGGGCGCCAGTCGGCCACGGCCGCAGACATCACAAGAACGTCGGCGGAGGCGATTTCACGCTTCAGCGCATCGAGCATGCCGCAAGCGGAAACCACGTCGATGCGGCGCGCTCCGCGCGGCGTGCGGAGCGAGACGGGCCCGGCCACCAGCACGGCCTCGTGTCCGGCGCGGATTGCGGCGGCGGCTACGGCAAAACCCATTTTTCCGGAGGACGGATTGGAAAGAAACCGCACCGGATCGAGATGTTCGCGCGTGGGGCCTGCCGTTACAAGGAACTTCATCGTCGTTTCAAGGCATGAAAAAGGGGTTGCGTCCCTCGCCGCGGCGGCTCAGGCGCTCCAACCCGTAAAAATGGAGGTGCGAAGCGGAATTGAACCGCTGTAGCGGGATTTGCAGTCCCGAGCCTAACCACTCGGCCATCGCACCTTTGCAGCCGCGCTTTACTTGGCGGCGGATTTCTTTGCGGCCATAAGACGCTCGTGCAGGCGTTTGTTGTACGCTTTGCGGCGATTGCGCTTGACCCTGTTTCTAAGCTGTTGTCCCATGGGCGGAAAGTATACAACACCCCCTTCCGCGATGCAAGCCCAAAGTGGAAGCAGCGGAAAACCGGGTTTCCCGGCGCGCGGTTTCGGCTTGTTTTCGGCCCCCGATGGGAGTATAATACCGGGACTTTTCCCATCCAAATGACAGGAGAAAAAAGAAAGATGGCCGCCAAGAAAATCATGGTGGACGGCAATACCGCCGCCGCCCAGATCGCGTTCGCGTGCAGCGAAGTCGCCGCGATCTATCCCATAACCCCGTCGTCCCCGATGGCGGAAACGTGCGATGAACTCGCATCCGCCTGCAAAACCAACATCTGGGGATCCGTGCCCTCGATCGTGGAGATGGAATCCGAGGGCGGAGCCGCCGGCGCGGTCCACGGCTCGCTCACGACGGGTTCGCTCACAACCACGTTCACGGCGTCGCAGGGCCTGCTCCTGATGATTCCGAACATGTACAAGATCGCGGGCGAGCTCGTCCCGACCGTGTTCCACGTTTCGGCACGCTCGCTCGCCTCCAACTCGCTTTGCATTTTCGGCGACCAGGGCGACGTGATGGCATGCCGCCAGACCGGTTTCGCGATGCTCTGCTCGAAC
>CACYEO010000162.1 GCA_902773475.1 uncultured bacterium
CAAGGCGGACGAAGCGGCGCGTCCCGGCGGCTCCAAAATCGGAACGACCGGGCGCGGGATCGGTCCGGCGTATTCGGCGAAGGTGGGCCGCGAAGGACTGCGCGCCGGAGACATGGCCCGCGCGGATCTTCCCGATCTCGTCCGCGCAGGGGTCGAATCGGCCAACCGCCGCCTGCGCGCGCTCGGCGCGGAGGAAATCGACGCCGAAAAGACGGTTGCGGAGTTCATGCCGGTGGCGGAGGAGCTGAAACCCTTCGTGGCCGACACGTTCACGCTTCTGCACGACCTTGCGGACGCCGGCAAAGACATACTGCTCGAAGGCGCGCAGGCCACGATGCTCGACATCGACTTCGGCACGTATCCGTTCGTTACATCGTCCAACCCCACGGCAGGCGGCGCATGCACGGGCACCGGGCTTTCCCCGCGGCAGATAGACCGCGTGATCGGAGTCTTGAAACTCTACACGACGCGCGTGGGGGAGGGGCCGTTCCCGACGGAGCTGAACGACGCCGACGGCGAAACGCTGCGCAGGCGCGGCGGAGAATTCGGCGCCACGACGGGACGCCCGCGCCGCTGCGGATGGTTCGACGCCGTCGTCGCGCGCTATGCGCGCCGCGTGAACGGAATCGACTTCTGGGCGATGACGAAACTCGACGTCCTCGACGAATTCGACACGATCAAAATCTGCACCGGATACCGGCGCGACGACGGATTCGTCTACGAATCCTTCCCGGCGGATCTTTCGGTGCTTTCGCGCTGCACGCCGGTCTACGAAGAAATGCCCGGATGGAAAACGCCGACTTCGGACATCACAAGCTACGATGCGCTTCCGCAGAACGCAAAGCGCTATGTGGAGCGCGTCCTGGAACTCGCAGGCGGGAAACTGGGCGTGCTTTCAGTAGGCCCGGCGCGCGAAACCACGCTGCGCATAGGCGTCTGACACGCGGAAGCGGACTGCAATGCCTGTTCCTTCGCACATAGCGATGATAATGGACGGCAACGGCCGCTGGGCGAAAGCGCGCGGCAAGCCGCGCCTTGCCGGGCACCGCGCCGGAGTGGACACGGTCGAACGCGTTCTGGGCTATTGCTCCGACGCCGGAGTGAAATACCTTACGCTGTACGCGTTCTCCACCGAAAACTGGAAACGCCCGGCGGCTGAGGTTTCCGGTCTGATGAAACTGTTTTCGCTGTACCTGAAGCGGAAACTGTCGCTCTTCAAAAAGAAAAAAGTCCGCTTGCGCGTGATAGGCCGCAGATCAGATCTGGCGGCGCCGCTGCAGAAAGAAATAGAACGCGTCGAGCGCGAGACCGCGCATTTCGACAGGCAGCTGATTCTGGCGGTGTCGTACGGGGGCCGCGCCGAAATCGCTGACGCCGCGCGCCGCATTGCGGAAGAAGCACGCGCCGGAACGCTCGACCCGGCGGATGTGGACGAAAAGTTTTTCGCAGGAAGGCTCTACGCGCCCGACGTGCCGGATCCGGAACTCATCGTGCGCACGTCCGGCGAAATGCGCGTGTCCAATTTCCTTCTGTGGGAATGCGCGTATTCCGAATTCTACATAACACCCGTGCTGTGGCCGGATTTCGACCGCGCGGAATTCGACCGCGCGCTCGCCGCCTACGCAATGCGCGAAAGACGCCTCGGCGGGGTGGAGGCCGTGAAAGACGCGGAAGGGGCCGCCGCCAAATGAAAACGGACTGCGGACAGGACAACGTTCCGGCCTCGCTCAGGAAAGGCCCGGCCGCCGTGGCCAAACGCACCGTATCGGCGCTGACAACTGCGGCCGTCGTCACAGCGCTGTTCTTTTACGCGCCGGTCGCATGGTTCACTCCGGTTCTCGCGCTGCTTGCGACGCTGTGCCAGACGGAATTCTGCGCGATGGCGCGCAACCGCGTTCCGCGCGTATCCGTCGCCCGCGGCGGTGCGGGCGCGCTGCTATCGTTCGCCTTCGCCGCATATTTCACCGGATGGATGGATATGAAGCCGGAAACCGCGGTCCTGGCCGGGCCTGCGGCCGCGGCGGCATTCATCGTCGCGACGGCCTCGTTCAAAGGCAAAGCATCGGCGCTCGCCGCGCTCGCGGAATGCGCAGGCATCCTCTACATCTGCGTTCCTGTCGGCTTTTTCATGCTTCTCGCCACAGATGACGGCTGCATCTGCGCCGGGCCGCGCTACGGGGCCTATCTGCTTTTCTTCGTCATTGCCACGGTCAAGGCGTCCGACATGGGCGGCTACGCGTTCGGAAAGGCGTTCGGAAAGCACAAACTGTGCCCGTCGGTTTCCCCGAACAAATCCTGGGAGGGGCTTTTCGGGGGAATGTTCGCATCGGCGCTCGTCGCCTGCATTTTCTGCGCGTGCGCCGGAAACTTCAAACAGCCGGAAGGCTCCTGCCATCCGCTCTTCTGGGACTGGCTGACATATCCGCGCGCTCTTATGACAGGCGTGGCGGCATGTCTTTTAGGGACGGCGGGCGACCTGTTCGAATCAAAGATAAAACGCATCTGCGGCGTGAAAGACTCGTCGGTTTTCCTCCCCGCCGGGATGGGCGGGTTTCTCGACATGTTCGATTCCATAATGTTCGCGCCGGCCGCTTTCTGGTTTTTCCGCGCCTTCACGGGGTTCTGATTTCCGCAATGCTCGACTTCAGGGACATATCCGTGCATTACGGCGTGCAGGACGTGCTTTCAAACGTCACGTTCCGCGTAAACAAACTCGAGCGCATCGGCGTGACGGGGCCGAACGGCTCCGGCAAATCCACGCTTTTCAAGATAATCCTGGGCGAGCTTTCGCCCGATCACGGCGAACTCGTCATCGAGGAGAAACCGCGCATCGGCTCGACGCGGCAGAATCCGCAGCCGGCGTCGCCGGACGAAACGCTTTTAGAGTACGCGGTGCGCGGAGTCGCCGGATTCAGGGAGCTTGAAGCCGAACTGCATTCCCTCGAAGCCCGGCTCGAGACGGCGGCTGGGGAGGATGAGAAAAAAAGAATCCTCTCGCGCCTCGGAGAGGTCGAATCGCAATTCGACCACCTGGGCGGCTACGATCTCGAAACGCGCGTGAAGGTTTCGCTCGGCGGTCTCGGTTTCGAGCCGGAGCAGTTCTCGCAGCCGTTCGCCGCGCTGTCCGGCGGATGGCGGATGCGCGCGGAACTTTCGCGCGTCCTCGCGTCCAAGCCCGATCTGCTGCTGCTCGACGAACCGTCGAACTATCTGGATCTTCCGGCCGTGGACTGGCTGCAGCGTTTCCTCAAACTCTACGACGGCACGCTGATGCTGATTTCGCACGACCGCTATCTGCTGCGCACTCTGACAAACCGCATAGTGGAAGTAGATTGCGGAACGGCCACGCGCTACGAAGGCGGTCTCGACTGGTATCTCCAGGAACGCGAAACGCGCTTCAGGCACCTTCTGGCGGCCAAGGAAAACCAGGACCGCCGGCGCGAACAGCTCCAGCGCTTCGTAGACCGCTTCCGGGCGCAGGCCACGAAAGCGGCGCAGGCGCAGTCGCGCCAGAAGCTCATCGACAAGATCGACGAAGAAAGGATAGTGCTTCCGAAACGCGCCACGAACTCCGGCAGAATCAGACTGCCCGAACCTCCGCCGTGCGGGGTTGAGGCGGTGCGTTTCGAAAACGTGTCGTTTTCGTACGACGGCTCGCGCGACGTCCTGCACGACATCTCCTTCAGCGTTGCGCGCGGAAGCAAGATCGCGATAATCGGCTACAACGGACTCGGCAAGACAACGATCATGCGCCTTGCGGCCGGAACGCGCAAGCCGACTGCCGGACGCGTCGTCCCCGGACACAACATGGTCCCCGGCTATCTTTCGCAGGAATTCGCCGAAACGATCCCCGGCGATCTTTCCGTGTACCGCAACGCGAAAAACGCGAAACCCGACATCCAGGAAAAAATCCTCCGCAACCAGCTCGGGGCGTTCGGTTTTTCGGAAGAAGACATCGAAAAACCCGCAGGCGTGCTTTCCGGCGGCGAAAAGATACGCCTTGCATTCCTGCGCATATTCCTCGCCGCGCCGAATTTCCTCCTGCTCGACGAACCGACCACGCATCTCGACCTCGACGGACGCGCCCTGCTGCAGGACGCGCTGAAGAAGTACACCGGCACGGTGCTGCTCGTTTCGCACGACATCGAATTCGTGCGCGCGGTCGCGGACGGCATCATAGAGATAACGCACGAAGGCGTGCGGTCCTTCCCGGGCGGCTACGACTACTACAAGGAAAAGACCGGCGGCGCGCCGGCCGCGCAACCCGCCGCCGCGCCGGACCGGCCGGAGTCCGCATCCGTCCAGCACGTTTCGCAGAAGGACATCCGCCGCGCCCGCGCGGCGGAGCGCGCCAAATACGCGCCGAGGATGAAAGAATTGAAAAAAGCCGTCGAAACGGCGGAAAAGAAAATCGACGAGCTCCAGACCTCGCTCGACGAAGCGTCGGCGGAGCTGTTCAATCCTTCGCCTTCGACGGATTTCGCGGAACTCAACCGCAAAGTCCGCACCTTGCAGTTCGAAATAGACCGCTACACGCAGGACTGGGAAAAGGCGGCGGAAGAACTTGAAAAACTCCAATCGGCGCAAAACTGCTGAGCGCACGAAACTCCAAAGACTGGAAGAAGGAACGGCATATATGGACAAGACAGGGAAAAACGGCGGCAAGCGCCCCGAAACCGCGCTCATCTACTTCACGCAGTTCGGCAAATCCCCGGGCGGCAGCGAATATCTGCCGCTGTCGCTCGCCGCGCAGCTCCAGAAACGCGGCATCCGCGTGACGCTTGCGCTCAACTGGAAGTCCGACGTCGCCGCCGCCGCGGAGATTCTCGGCATACCTGTCGATGTTTCCGCACTGGAGACTGTATGCGTGAAACCTACGGGGAAACTCATGCGCAAGATAGACGCAGTGTTTCCCGTTTTCAGCACGCGGCGCCTGAAACGCCTGGCGAAATCCGCCGACATCCGCATATCGACGCTGAATCTGGTGGACTTCGGACGGCCCGCGCACCATTTCATATATCTGCTGACCGGATTCGGCGAACTTCACAAACGGCTTGTCGATCCGGGCCGGCGCGCCGCGCGCCCGTCGATCGCGCACCGGCTGTTTTCGTTCTTCGCCGCGGCATTCATCCGTCCTCTCGCGAGAGTCCGGTCGAGCGCGAAAATCCTCGCCGACAGGCGCGAAACGGTCTATCCCAATTCGAGATTCGCCGAAAAGGCGATGTGGACGTATTTCGGCGCGTTCAACTCGCGGATGTTCTATCCGCCGACGATTTTCGAACCTTGCGCGGAAAAGACGCAGCGCGATCCGCTGTGCGTGGCGTACATCGGACAGATATTTCCGTCCAAGCGCGTGCGCGAAGTCATAAGAATCGTGGACGCGGCGCGCAGGCTCGGCGGAATCGATTTCAAACTGCGCATCGCAGGGACGCTCGGGAACAACCGCTACGCGGAATCCGTAAAACGCATGGCCGCGTCGCGTCCGTGGGTGACGCTCGAAGGCGGCGTATACGGAAGCGGGAAGGCGGCTTTCCTCGCCTCCGCCACGTACGCGGTCCATACGCGGCGCGACGAAGAATTCGGCATTTCGGTCACGGAATACCTTAAGGCCGGGCTGATTCCGGTCGTTCCGGACTGCGGCGGATCGCAGGAAATCGCCGGCGCGTCGGAACTTGAATACAGGACCGGAACGCAGGCGGCGGAGATTCTCGTTTCGCTCGCGAAAGACGCGGATCTGCGCGAAAACGTCCTCCGCCACTGCGCGCGCCGCGCAAAGGAATTCACGCGCGAGGCGTATCTCGGGCGCGAATCGGAACTCGTGGACAGAATAGTGCGCGAAGCGGGGGAGGGGAAATGACAGGCACTGCTGCTGGATCGCGGGAAGCCGCCGGCGGAACGCCTTTCTTTACGCTGGTCGTTCCGTGCTGCGACGTTTCGGCGTTCGTCCGCGAATGCTTCGATTCTGTTCTCGCGCAGAAGTTCACCGATTGGGAAATTGTCGCGGGCGTGGAAGAGTCGAAAGACGACACGCTTGAAATAGTGCGCGGCTATGCGGCCAAAGATCCGCGGATACGCTTTTTCACGGCAGGGCGCAGCGGTTCCTGCTCCGCGTCGCGCAACACCGGCACGTCGCTCGCGCGCGGCGAATACATCATATTCCTCGACGGCGACGACGTAATCGCGCCGGATTCGCTTGCCAGAATCGCCGACGGCATAAAAAAACATCCCGGCGCGGATCTGTACCCCTGCGCGATAAACGTGGCGGACGAAAACCTTCGCTTCACCGGCGAATTGCGCGACAACTACCCGCCGGACGCGCCGGAGGCCATGACCGGATCGCAGGCGACGCTTCTGGCCGCCACGCTGTCGGACTATCCCTGCCCGATGCTTCAAATGACGGTTTTCAGCCGCCGCTTCCTTGTGGAAAACAAGCTTGAATGCATATACGGACTCAGAAACCAGGACAGCGAATTTTCCCCTCGCGCGCTTTATCTGGCCAGGCGCGTCACGCCGCTCCACGAACCGTTCTACATCTACCGCATAAGAAAAGGCTCGGTGCAGACCGTCTCGAAAGAGCCGGGACGCTTCCTGAAGGATTTCGCCGTCATAATGCGCTCGCTCTTCGCCTTCCACGCGAAAGTTTCGCGTGAAGAAGATTTCGACCGCCGCGTCACGGCGTGCTGGGCGCGCGAATGGCTTTCCATGCTGTTCGGATTCTGGTTCTTCCCGACGAGCGTGAAAAACATCCCGCGCAAAAAACGCGTGGAAATGCTCCAAAGGGTTTTTGAAAACGGATACGCGGATTTCAACGCGCTTCTGCGCGTTTCATCGCGCGTAAAGCGCACAGCGGGCTGGTTCGTCCGGCTCGCCGCGAAGCATCCGCGGCTCGCTTTCGCGACGGATTTCTTCTTCCGCCGCCTGTACTACCCCCTCGTCGCCCTGCGCGACAAGCGTTCTGCGCATTCCGGTATTGCGCGCGGCGGGATCAAGTGATAAACTGAGTTGCGTCCAAAGGACAAAAGAAAACAGAAAGGAATAAAAAATGAAGAAAATGTTGTTGGCGGTCGCCGGTCTGGCGGTTGCGTTCGCTGTCGCGGGCTGCGGCAGCTCCCCCGAGAGCGTTGCGGAGAAGTTCGCAAAGGCTGTCATCGAGAAAAACTCCGGCAAGGCTGCAAAATATCACGCAGTCTCGCTTGTAGCCAAAAAAGCTACCATGAAAGCAATCAAGGAAGAACTTGATGAACTCGGCAAGAAGATAAACGACGAGAAACTTGACGTGGTCGCAATTGACGAAACGATACAGATTCCTGCCAAGGATTCCGGATATCAAATCAACAACGGACACAAAATTACCGGGGAAAGGGCCTCGGTTACCGTCCAGTTCAAGAAGGACTCCGACCTCAAGTCTCAGGGCATGGAACTCCGCCTCGAAAAAGTCGACGGCAACTGGCTGGTCACCAAGTACGAACTTACCGACAATCTCGACACTTCCGACAAGTAATCGACTTGCCGCTATTCGCCGCAGCGATGCGGCATGAAGAAAAGGACGCTTCCGCAGGGAAGCGTCCTTTTTTGTCTCCGGGAACTTCGCGGAGCGCCGCAGCCTGTCGCGGCGCGGCGGCGTCAGAGGTTCGCAAACGGATTGCAGAAAAAGCCGGATTGACGCTCGCGGCGCTCTCCGCGCGGTGCTCCGCCGGACTGGCCGCGCGGCGCGCCTGCCGGCGGACGGGGGTTCTTCCGCGCGGAAAGGCCGATGCGCTTTCGCGGAATATCCACTGAAATCACCTTCACCTTGATTCTGTCGCCCGCCTTCACGACTTCCGAAGGGTCGCGGATGAACCTGTCGGCGAGTTCAGAAACGTGTACAAGGCCGTCCTGGTGCACGCCAATGTCCACAAACGCGCCGAACGCGGTGACGTTCGTGACGACGCCTTCGAGTTCCATGCCCTCGCGGACGTCTTCTATCGACACTACATCATCGCGGAACGCCGGTTTTTCGAAAACGGCGCGCGGGTCGCGTCCTGGCTTTTTCAATTCTTCGACTATGTCGCGCAGGGTCGGTTCGCCGACATCGTCCGACACGTACTTGCGTATGTCGATCTTCGCGGCGAGATCGGGATTGCCCACGAGTTCTCCGACGGGAACACCCATGTCGTAGGCCATCTGTTCCACAAGCGCGTAGCGCTCGGGGTGGACTGCCGACGAGTCCAAGGGGTTCGCCGCGCCGCGTATGCGCAGGAAGCCCGCGCACTGTTCATAAGCCTTCGGTCCGAGCCCCGGAACTGAAAGGAGTTCTTTCCGCGACTTGAAAGCGCCGTGTTCGTCGCGCCATGAAACGATCTTTTTGGCGGTGGACTGTCCAAGGCCGGAAACGCGCGTAAGCAGCGCGGCCGAAGCGGTGTTCAGTTCCACGCCTACGCGGTTCACGCACGAAACCACCACTTCGTCGAGTTTCGAGCCGAGAAGCGGCTGGTGCACGTCATGCTGGTACTGTCCTACGCCGATGGCCTTCGGGTCGATTTTCACAAGTTCGGCGAGCGGATCCTGCAGGCGCCGTCCGATCGAAATCGCGCCGCGCACGGTCAGGTCGAGCGACGGGAATTCGTCGCGCGCCGCCTGCGACGCGGAATAGACCGACGCGCCGGATTCGGAAACCGAAACCACAGTGACGTCCTTTTCCCTGCCCATGAGTTTAAGCGTGGCGCGCACGAAAGCCTCTGTCTCGCGTCCGGCCGTTCCGTTGCCGACCGCTATCGCCTCGGGCTTGTATTTTTCGACTATGCGCGCGACGGTGCTCTGCGCCTCGGCGGTGCGCTGCTGCGGATAGATTACGGTATTGCCCACGTATTTCCCGGTGGCGTCGAGAAGCGCGCATTTGCATCCGGTGCGGATGCCGGGATCTATCGCAAGCACGGTCTTTTCGCCGAGGGGCGCGGCAAGCAGAAGATGGCGCAGGTTCTCCGCGAATATCTCCACGGCGGCGCGGTCGGCCTGGAGTTTCTTTTCGACCATCGCGTCCAGTTCGCACGAAGGCGCCACAAGCCTCTCGTAGGCGTCTTTCACCGCCGCTGAAAGTTCGCCGGCCCAGGGGGAGGAGGGCGACACGCCCGCCATGTCTTCGATTTCGCGCACGAGCGGCGCGCCGTCGAGTTCGAGATGCACCCAAAGGACGTTCTCCTGCTGGCCGCGGCGTATGGCGAGGAAACGGTGCGACGGGATGTCTGCGATGTTTTCGGAAAAATCGTAGTATTGCTCGAATTTGGTCGGCTCCGCGGGCGGCGGCTGCACTACAGACGAAACGACCTTCGATTTTGTCTGGAACGCCTCGCGGACGAGTCCGCGGACGTCCGCGCGTTCGGAGATGCGCTCGGCCACTATGTCGCGCGCCCCCGACAGCGCGGCCGCGGCGTCCGCAACGCCTTTTTCCGCATCGGCGAACTTCGCCGCTTCCGCCGCCGGATCGCCGACGCCCTGCGCCGCGATGAGATCCGCAAGCGGCTCGAGGCCTTTTTCGCGGGCGATCATCGCCCTTGTGCGGCGCTTCGGCTTGTAGGGGAGGTAGAGGTCTTCAAGCTCGGACTTGACGAAGCACTTTGCGATTTTTTCCTTCAATTCGTCCGTGAGTTTCCCCTGCGAATCTATGGATTTCAAGATGGCGGCGCGTCTGTCTTCAAGTTCGGCGTAGTACGCGGAACGCTCCTGTATCTGCGAAATCTGCACTTCGTCGAGATTTCCGTGCGCCTCTTTGCGGTAGCGCGCTATGAACGGGATCGTGTTGCCCTCGGCGAGAAGCCGCGCCACGGCCATTATCTGCGGGCCGTTGATGTTCAGTTCCTTGACGAGACGTGGAAGCGCCGCTTCGGCCGCGGCGAGAGTATTGTTCTTTTCTGACATTGCCTTTTCCGGTTGGTGGAGACGCTTAATTTTACCCTATTCCGCCGCGCCGTTCAACAAGAGGCGCAGGGAAGTGGATAGGGAATAGGCAGTAGGCAATAGGCAATAGGCAGTAGGGAATAGGCAATAGGCAGTAGGGAATAGGGAATAGGAAATAGGAAAAAGGGAATAGGAAATAGGGAATAGGAAATAGGGAATAGGAAATAGGCAATAGGGAATAGGCAATGAGGAATAGGCAGTAGGGAATAGGGAATAGGCAATGGGCAATGGGCAATAGGGAATAGGGGATGGGGAATAGGCGGTAGGCTGTAGTGGAAAAATGGCTGATTCCTCTGCACCCTGCGGAACAGAATGGCCGAATTTCACCCACTATTCCCTATTGCCTATTGCCTATTCCCTACACCCTTATCCCATAGTTGCCGGAATCGGAGGAATATGCGATAATCCCGCGTCAAAGGTTTTTCAGCGCAGGCCGGCGCACCGGACGGCGTTGAACCGCATGGAGAATGCAAAACAATGTTCCGCAATCTGATAAAAGCGCTTCAATGGACGTCCGCGCTGCTCGTAAAATGGACGCCCGCGTTCCTCGTCGCCGTCGCGGCCGGGACGTTCTTCTTCCCCGGCGTGTTTTCCTGGGTGCGCGGCGACACGCAAACCACGATCCTGGGGCTTATAATGCTGACGATGGGGATGACGCTGAAAGCGGAAGACTTCAAGGCTCTGAAGGCCAGACCGCGCGACATCGCAATAGGCGCGCTTGCGCAATATACGCTGATGCCGCTCATCGCGCTGTTCCTGGTGCGGACGATAGGACTGCCGAAATACGTCGGCGTGGGGCTGATACTCGTAGGATGCTGCCCGGGCGGCGTGTCGTCGAACATCATGAGCTTCCTGTGCAAGGGAGACCTTGCATTTTCAGTTGGAATGACCACTGTCTCGACCCTCGCCGCGCCGCTCGCGACGCCGGTCCTGATGCGGCTTCTCGCGGATGAATCCGTGGATGTTGACGCTGCCGGAATGTTCAAGAGCATACTGCTCGTCACACTGCTGCCGGTCGCCGCCGGCTTTTTCCTGAATTCCGCGTTCGGCGCCAGGCGCAACTACGGGGAAGTCATGAAGATAATGCCGGGAGCGGCGGTATTGTGCCTGGCGGCCATCGTGGGCGGCGTGGTGTCGGCGCACGGTTCGCATTTCGCAAGCACGGGCGCGCTTGTGTTCCTGGGCGTGTTTCTGCACAACACTCTCGGTTACATCCTGGGCTGGGCCGCAGGACTCGCCGCCGGATTCTCCGGCGCGAAACGGCGGACCGTATCCATCGAAGTGGGAATGCAGAACGCCGGCATGGCCACGGTGCTCGCGACGAAGCATTTTCCGGCGTTCCCCGACGTGGCCGTGGCGTCGGCAGTGTCGTGCGTTTGGCATTCGATATCAGGGGCGCTCGCCGCCGGATTCTTCAACATGTCCGACGCGCTCCGCGCGCGGAAAGACGGGCGGACGCATTCGATGTGATATACTTCCGCGCATGGAAGAAAAAGACGCAGAGGGCAAAGGCTTCAGGCTTTCGTGCGCCGCGCAGTTGCTTATTGCGGGGGCGGCGGTTCTGCTTTTCCTTTCAGCCGCGGTTCCGGCATTGATCCGCTTCATGGAGGGCGCCAAGTGACAGAGTACGTTCCGCAGAAACTTCTCGTCGTGTCCGGAGCCGGATCGTATCCGGCGGAGATCGTGCGGGGCGCGCGCGCCGCAGGGGTGCCGCGCGTGGAAGTGCTCGCGGTCCGCGGATCGACAGACCGCGAAACGCGCAATCTCGCCGATTCCGTGCACACGATAGGAATCGGCGAAATATACACCGGCCTCGTATGGTGCGCCGCGCAGGGATACGACGGAGCGGTTTTCGCAGGGCAGATTTCGCCGATTTCGCTTTTCCGCAGCAGATTCGACGCCCAGACCCGCGCCTGGCTCGCCTCGCTGCCGTGCAAAAACGCGCACTCGGTGTACGGCAAGCTCGCCGCGGAATTTGAAAAAGCCGGCATCCCCGTGTTTCCGGCGTCGTCCTACATGGATTCTTGCATCCCCGGAGCGGGAACCCTGACTGCGCGCGGACTGTCGGATTCCGAAGCGCGCGACGCCGCGCACGGCGCAGCCGTCGCCCGCGACATGGGCGTGCACGACGTGGGCCAGACCGTGATCGTGAAAGACGGAATGGTCCTTGCCGTGGAAGCGTTCGAAGGGACGAACGCGGCCATAAAGCGCGCCGGAAGGCTCGGCGGACGCGGAGCAACCGTTTTCAAGGCGGCCCGCGAAGGCCACGACATGCGTTTCGACATACCGGTCATCGGCGTGAAGACGATTAAAACCCTGCGCTCCGCCGGAGCGACCGCATTGGCATTCCAGGCCGGGCGCATCATAATCCTCGACCGGGAACGGACGCTCGCCGCGGCTGACGCCCGCGGCATCGCGATCGCCGGAATCCCCACGACGCTGCCGCCCGCCCCGCTGAGGCCGGAACGCCCCGTCCACGGCCCCGCCGCTGATCGCGAGGCCGTAAAATGAAAATACTGCTTTGCGCCGGAGAAGCAAGCGGCGACATGTACGCCGCCCGTCTCCTCGACAGCCTTCGCGAACGCGCCGGCGAACCGGTGGAATGCAGGGGTTTCGGCGGACGGGAACTCGCCGCGCGCGGCGCGGAGCTGGAATACCGCTGCGAAGACATGGCGGTGATGGGTTTCCTGCCCGTCCTTAAAAAGATTTTCTTTTTCATGCGCGCGATGCGCCGCATGAAAAACATCATATCGCAATGGCGGCCCGACGCGGTCGTCACGGTGGACTATCCAGGATTCAACCTGCGTCTGGCGCGCCATGCGCGCGCCGCCGGCGTTCCGGCGGTGCATCTGGTGTGCCCGCAGGTCTGGGCCTGGCGGCGGGGGAGGATCCCCGGCATCGCAGCGTCGCTCGACAAGCTTCTGTGCTTCTTTCCGTTCGAACCGCCGCTGTTTCCCGCGACAGGCGGTTTCAAAGCCGTCTTCACCGGGCATCCGCTTGCGGACGTGTTCCGCGCGGAGGGCGCGCCGCGCGATCCCGGCGTGTGGCGGGACGGCGCGCGGCGCGTGGCGCTTCTTCCCGGCTCGCGGCGCGGCGAAATCGAAAGATGCCTGCCGCGTCTTCTCGAAGCGGCGAGAATCGTCGAAGACGAAATCGCCCCCGGCGGAACGGCATTCGCGATTCCAGCGTCGTCCCCGCAGATGCGCGAAGCGATAGAAAACACCGCCGCGGCGCTTCCGTCCGGACGCAAACCTTCTTCCTTCGCCATTTCCGACGGCAACGCGCGCGACATTCTCCGGACCGCCGAAGCCGCCGCCGTCGCGAGCGGAACGGCCACGCTCGAAGCGGCCTTCGCGCACTGCCCCACGGTTCTCGTATACGCAGTCTCCGCGCCGCTCGCCGCTTTCGCGCGCCTTGTGATAAAAGGCGTAAAACACGTGGGCCTGGCGAACATAGTCGCCGGGCGCGAAGTGATGCCGGAACTGCTGCAGGAGAATTTCACGCCGCGCAAGACCGCAGACGCGATCCTGCGGTATCTCAGAAACCCGGAAGCGCGCGAAAAAACCGCAGCCGGTCTCGCCGCGGCCGTGGCGCCGCTCGCTTCAGACGGCGGCGGGGCGTTCGGCCGCGCGGCGGCGGAGATAATCGAAACAATCCGCGCGAAACGCGCGGCCGCGGGAAAGGCGGCTCCATGAGCGTCCGTATCGCGATAGACGGAAAACTCCCGGCGCGCGCCGGTCTCACCGCAGCCGCGCTGCGCAAGGCGGCTGAGTTCTTCGCGGATTCATCGGCGCGAAGAATCCATTCCCCGCCGTGGCGCCAGGTGGAAGTGCATCTTCTGGGCGACGCGGAATCCGCCGCCGTGAACGAAGAAATCATGGGGCATACCGGGCCGACCGACGTGATAACGCAGCGCTACGACGCCATCCCGGGCGAGCCGGACGGACTTGTGGGCGAACTTTTCATAAACACCGACTGCGCTTGCCGAGAGGGCGCGAAACGCCCGCGATGGTCGCCGGCGCGCGAACTGCTGCTGTACGCCGCGCACGGGATGGACCATCTTTCTGGCGCGGACGACTCGACCGAGGCCGGATACCGCAGAATGCGCCGCAGGGAACTTGCATGGATGTCGCGTCTGGCGAAAATTCAGAAAGGACGAATATGAAACCGCTTTCGGAAATCATCGGAGAAGTCGAATCCAGGATATCGGCGGCCTGCGCCGCATCCGGCAGGACGCGCGGGGACGTGCGGATCGTGGCAGTCACAAAAACACACGGGCCTGAAACCGTGGCCGAAGCCATCGAACACGGATTCACGATCATCGGGGAAAACAAGGTGCAGGAGGCGGAATGGAAAAAACCGCTCTGCCCTTCCGGCGCGGAGTGGCATCTGATCGGCAGGCTCCAGCGCAACAAAGTGCGGCGCGCGCTTGAAATCTTCACGCATTTCCACGCGATCGACTCGATTCCCGTCCTTGAAAAAATCGCATCCGTCGCGGAAGAGACCGGCGCGGCGCCGTCGCTGATGCTGGAAGTAAACGTTTCCGGGGAGCGTTCGAAAGGCGGCTTCGCGCCGCAGGACGTACCGGCCGCCGTGGAAAAGGCCCTTTCTCTGCGCAGCATTACGCTTGAAGGGTTTATGACAATGGCGCCGTTCGAGCCGGACCCCGAAAAGACGCGTCCTGTGTTCGCAGGGCTTCGCGAACTGCGCGACAGGATGGAAACCGGATTCGGCGCGCGCTTTCCGGAACTTTCGATGGGCATGACCAACGACTACGCCGTGGCCGTACAGGAAGGCGCGACGCTCGTGCGCCTTGGAACTGTTCTCTTCGGGGAACGGCCGAAAGCCCGAGTGCAGCGCTCCGTAGATGCCGGAGACGCGGGCGAAAGCGGCGAAGGCGGCGGCGCCTACGACCGCGTTCTCGACTGAACGGCGGGCGGAAAGCCGCTACTGGCGGCGCATCGCGGCATCGGCCTCGATTTCGAAAAGCCAGTCCTCGCGGCAGACGTCCGCCTGCAGGAAGAGCGTTTTCGACAGGTCGAGACCGCGCGCCGCGACAGCGGCGCGCGCCGCGGGAATGCCGTCCCGGTCTTTGCAGTAGACTATAGCACGCGTGCAGTCGCGCCAGCCGCAGCCGCGGCTTTCAAGAATTGCCGAAACCGCATCAAGCGCGCAGCCGGTCTGCGCGGCGAAATCGCCCGGGAAAGCCACTTCGGAAGAACCCGGAAGTATTGAAGCGGTCCCGCTGACGTAAAGCGTTCCGCGCGATTCGGCCGCCCGGCTGAAACTGCTGCGGTAGGTTGTCGCCGGAACCTGCAGCGGACTTTCCACGGGCCGCCACGGCTCTTTCGACGCGAGAACGAAAGCGCAAAGCGCGCCCTCGCCGGTTTTCAATCCGATGCCGGTCGAGGCCGGGGGAGGGACGATGTTTTTCTCTGCGAAATACGAGGTGCGCACGGAGTTGAAACCTGAATACCAGGTGAAAATCCCGTCAAGGTAGAACCATGTGCGCACGACATCGCTCCACGACATCCCGCGCGCGGCAAGGGCGGTCTCGATCCGGCGGAACACTTCGCGCGCCTGCTCCGCAGGGGAGGCCGAAACATCCGCGGGGAAAAACGGGCCGAGCGCCCCGGTTCCGGCAATCGACGCGTAAAGTCCGTCTGTTGAACAAATCTGCATGGTACTGCGCCTACTTTGCGATCTTCGCCCGCACGGGAATGCGTTTTACGAGTTCGTGGATGTCGACCGCGCTTTCGGCGACCGGTCCTGTTGCAAATTCAGGCACGTTGTAGCTGTACATCCGGCGCAGATGGTCGTCCGGCCTGCGCGCCGGAAGCAGAAACGGCTTGGAGAAGACGCCGGATTTCGAATCGAAGCAGGTGAAATACGGACGTGTGTACGCTCCGTCGTCGCGGCGCGAGGAGAAGACCATCCATTTCCCCGTGGACGAAAACGTGTGGTAGCTTTCCGTATCGGGGCTGTTCAGTTCGAAAAGCGGGCGAATCGCTTTTTTCTCGAAGTCGAACATCAGAAGATCGGCGTCGCGGTGCCAGATGTGGAAAACACCGTGCGAGGCGATCGTCGCCACAAGCCATCGCCCGTCGGGGGAGACGCGCGGATGCGTGATGCTGCGGTGCGCGCTTTTCGCGTCGAACAGAATCTCAGGCGGGGAGAACTTCCTCGTCTTCGCATCGAACGTCCGCACGGCGAGATCGTAGAATATGTTCGTCGCGCTGTTAAACACCGCCTCACCGCGCGCCGCCTGGTCGTCCGGCGGAACAGTGATGCCGGTGGACGCCCGGACGGTGAAGAGTGCGGTGCCGTCCGGCGACCATGACGGGAAGCATTCAAATATCTCCGGCGCGTCTTCGACGACTGTTATGGTGTCGTCCGCGAGAGAGTAGAGCACGAGGTCGCTCTGGAGATCCATCACTTCGATTTTCTCGGTGTTGGCCGTGAAGAAGCTCTGACGCGTTTCGTTCAGCGAGAAGGCGATATAGTCGCCCGACGGATGCCACGCGGGATAGACGCCTGCGCCGATAAGCCCTTTCGCTTTCAGGTCGACCTTCTTCTTTCCGTATTTCCGCGAAACCACGATGGTGCCCGGAAGCGTTGCGCGAGCGTGGAAGAGATACTGGCCGGGGTCGGCGCGGTTGAACGTGTGGCAGTTCACGCACTGTGAAGGATCGGTCTGGACGTTGCGGTACACCGGGCGCTCGTCGAACGATTCAAGGTTGCGCTGGCATATCCCCATCTCGGAAAATCCGGTGTAGCTGGGCGGAATCAGCCTGTATGTGAGATACGGGTCGATTCCGTCCGGCGGAACGGTGTTCGTGGCGACCAGGGGGAATCCCGCAAGCATCACGCCGTTTGTCTTGCCCGACAGCGTTATCGTGAAAGTCCCGCCGGCTGATTTTTCGAGGAGCCTGCGCCACTCGTCCGCCGGCCATGAAACATCCGCGCCGCGCACCGTTACGGAAACGGAACCGTCGGACGATTCGGCGGTGGTGGAAAATTCAGCGCCTTCGGGAAAATCGTCGTACTTGAAATTGAGCGGGGCGATGTTCCTGGGCACCGCGATGCCGAGATAGTCCGGCCAGACAGTGGTCGAGCCGGCGCGGAGCGCGAATGCAGCCGCAGCCGCCGCAAGAATGCGCGATGCTTTCATTTGCCGTCCTCCACGGGCGGAAGAATGATCGAACGGTAGAAGAAGTAGGATGTCGCGTGGGGGTTGGAGAGTGTCGCCTGCTGCGGCTTCGACATGAAATCGTTGAAGCGCGACACCGTATCCTGTTCGATGGCGCCGGGGCGGATTTTTGCGATGAATTGCTGCTTTTCTTCGATGCCGAGCCGGTTCAGATACATGAGGACGGCCTCCTGGGCCGGCACGCTCCACGGATTGCCGCGCAGCGGGTTTCCGCCTTTCGCGGGAGACACGCCCATCGCGTCGAGCAGGTTCAGATTTGTCGCGTAGATCGTTTCGTCTCCGGCAAGAAGCGCTGCCGAAAAGCACATCCGCACCATCATGTCCGGCGCGGCCTTCAGCGCGCGGAAATGCGTATACACGAACTCCTCGAAATTCGGCGTCGTGTTGAAATACATGACCGGCTGCGCGGCGAAGAACCTTTTCCACGTCTCGTGCATGTCCGCAATCGGCGCAATGTCGGAGAACGCCGCGCCGTCGGAGTCTTTCAAAGCTTTCAGGCGGCGGGCGGCGAAATCGCCGCGGAACGGGCATCTCGCGTACTGGCTGTAGTATCTGCGCGCAAGCTGCAGTTCGCCGCAGACGGCGGCGATGTCTCCGAGAAGCCGGAAGTGCACCGGCTGCCATCCGCGGATGGACGCGATTTCGTATATTTCGCGGCGCGCAGGCATCAGAAGACCGTAGTTGAACAGCAGGACGTATCCGTCCATCATAGACTCTTCGGCGTCCGTGCCTACGTGCGAAGTCGGCATCGGATATTTGAACAGATCGTCCGGCAGAAGCATCAGCCTGTACTGGGCGAGTATCCGGTAGGCGACGCCCATGCGCAGCGAAGGTTTGCCGGCCTTCTGCTCTTCATCCGCGATTTCAAGCACGCGCCCGAAATCGCCTTCGACGACGGCTCGCTCCATCGCAAGCTGGCTGCGCAGATCCGTCGGGGAATTCCAGCGCAGACGGAACGCGCAGGAAGCGTCCAAGGCTTTGTCGCAAGGAATGTCGCCGTATACATGCTTCGCGGTCAGAGGCGGCGCGAGGACGAGCGGAATCGCGCAGACAGGCCAGACGGCGAAACGCGCGCGGACGTCCCCGCGCCCGCGCAGGACGCCGACGACGGCAAGACAGGCGCCGGCTGCAAGCGCATACATGCCGAGCGGAATCCACAATGCGGCGCAGACGGCGCACGCCGCCGGCGCGCCCCAGAACGCGCATTTTGCGAGCCGCCGCAGCGAGATGAACAGCAGAAGCCCGGCGCAAAGGCCCAGGGGGTCCATTATGTAGGCGGCGCTTTCCTCCACAAGCCACACGCCCGCGCCGATGCCGAGGACGGGGTAGAGCGCGTGCGCGGCGGCGAGAACGAACATCGCGGCCTTGGCCCAGGCGCGGCGGAAGAAAAGAGACAGCAGAAAACCGTTTGCGAGGGCGAGGACGGCAAGCGGAATCCACCAGACGCCGTCGATCACCCCCATCGCGCCTATATACCGCGAAACCCAGCGCAAAAGACCGGCGGGCAGGTCTCCCGGAAGCGCGGCTTCGCGGAATCCCTCCCAGTCCGAATATACGAGTATCTGGTCCGCGAACTTGCGGACTATCTCTCTTGCCATGGCAAAGCGTGTGAACATCGCCGCATATTATACCAACAGCGCGCCGCGGGCGCAAACGGCGCGCCGGGCGGGCCTGCCCGGCCTTTTTGACCGTGCGGGGCGGATGTGCTAAAATCACGGCATCACATCAACCCAACATCAGGAAACGGCATGGACACTATCGCAAACGGGAAAAAAGTTTTGACGGCGCTCGGCTGCGCACTGGCGGTTTTCACTGCGGTCTGCGGCGCGGAAAAGAACGGCGCGCGCCCCAAGGCGCCGGAACTCCTCGAATGCGCGGGCGGTGAAACGGTTGCGACGCCGGCGCAGTGGGAAGCGAAACGCAGGCCTGAAATACTCGCCACCTATGAAAAGGAAAGTTTCGGAATAAGGCCCGAAGCGCTGAAGGCCGGTGACGTGTCTTTCGAAATCGTCGAATCCGGCGAAGTTCTCGGCGGCAAGGCCGTGCGCGAAGCGGTCAAGGCGACATACAACGGGCCGCAGGGAAAATATTCCTTCGATTTCGTTTCCGTCCGGCCGAAGACCGCAAAACCCGTTCCCGTCCTCGTGGCGTTTCTCGTCGGGCGGCGGCTTGTCAATCCCGTTTTGAACACTTCCTTCACCGACGATTCCTGGCCTGTTGACGATGTCATCGCGCGCGGGTTCGCGACGGTCGCGATTTCCAAGAACGCCATCGCGCCCGACGTGATTGACGCGGGAAAGAATGGCAACTGGCGCAAGTGCTACAAGGAAGGCATCTTCCCGGCGGTAGAGCCCCTCGAAAAGAGGGACTCCTCGTCGTGGGCCGCGATATCGTCGTGGGCGTGGGGGAACTCGCGCATCATGGACTGGATCGAATCCCGC